>NZ_JBEZXS010000010.1:0-255950 GCF_040638185.1 Streptomyces sp. NPDC026672 | reverse complement strand
GCCGAGATGTCGTCCAGGATGTGCGACAGCGGTTCGTCGCCCTTGGCCTGGGTCGAGTTCTCGACGCACTGCTGGTTCTGCGGCGACGACAGGACGTTGATGTCCTGCACGGTGACCGGGGTGCCACCGAGGACGGAGCCGACGTTCAGCTTCGCGGGCAGGCCGACGCACGGCTTGTTCAGCGAGCCCTGGACCAGCGAGAGCTGCGGGCTCATGGCACCGGCCGTGGCCGAGTTGCCGAACGACTGCGAAGCGCCGTTGCCGCTGGCGGAGGTGGTGCCGGTGTCGTCTCCGATGGCCAGGGCCTGGGGGGCGGCCGTGGCGCCGAGGCCGGCGACGGAAACGGCGAGAGCCGCGGTCGCCCACAGCTTCTTCATGATGATTCCCTTCGAAAGGCGGACTCCGGGGGAGGAGTTGCATGATCGTCAACGTGGCCGGGCGGGGCGGGGTTGCGGGCTGTGCCCCGTTCGGCGCAGCGCGGTCCGATGAGTCGACGAACGCTCCGCGTGACCCGTGCGCGGGCACGCGGAACAGCGGGCCGCCGAATGCGGGTGGCCCGCTGCGGGAGCCCGGAAAGGGCTCCGGACGGTGTCCTCGTCAGCGGTTGCCGGTACCGTTCCCGGACAGGGCCGAGATGTCGTCCAGGATGTGCGACAGCGGTTCGTCGCCCTTGGCCTGGGTCGAGTTCTCGACGCACTGCTGGTTCTGCGGCGACGACAGGACGTTGAGGTCCTGGACCGAGACCGGGATGAGGCCGGCGAGGGAGCCGACGTTGGCCTTCGCGGGCAGACCGATGCAGGGCTTGTTCAGCGAACCCTGGATGAGGGCCATCTGCGGGCTCATGTTGCCGTACGTGGCGGAGTTGCCGTAGGACTGCGCGGCGCCGTTGCCGCTGAACGAGGTGGTGCCGTTGTCGTTGCCGATGGCCAGAGCCTGCGGGGCGGCGGTGGCCGAGACGCCGACGACGGAGGCGGCGACAGCGGCAGCGGCCAGAACCTTCTTGATCACGTGCAATTCCCTTCAGAAGAAACCCCGTCCACCGGAGCGCCCTGGTCAACTGACCCCGGTCGGATTGGTTCCTGCCCTTCACTCCGACGGCCCACATTCCCGTCACACTCCCGAGCGTTCCGCCGCCCGGGGTTTCCGTGAATTCCGCGCCGCCGGGCGATCCGATCGGGTGACGGGCCGCAACCATTGGCCGTCCCGTCGGTTGATGCGGAAGCAGGAAAGTGCGTTCCGGCCGCGGGCCGGGACAGGAAAGGAAAGCGACATGCTGAAGAAGGCAATGGCCGTGGCGGCGGTCGCCGCGTCCGTCGTCGGTGCGTCGGCGGCACTCGCCCCGCAGGCGCTTGCCATCGGCAACGACACCGGCACCACCTCCGCCAGCGGCAACGCCGCCCAGGAGTCGTTCGGCAACTCGGCCACGGCCGGTGCCATGAGCCCGCAGGCCACCCTGGTGCAGAGCTCGCTGAACAAGCTCTGCGTCGGACTGCCGGCCAAGGCCGACGTGGGCTCGCTCGTCGGCGTCGTCGCTCCGGTCACCGTGCAGGACATCCCGGTCCTGTCGTCGCCGCAGAACCAGCAGTGCGTCGAGAACTCGACCCAGGCCAAGGGCGACGAACCGCTGTCGCACATCCTGGACGACATCTCGGCCCTGTCCGGGAACGGGGTCGGCAACGACTGAGCCTCGGCCTCCGGAGAACCGCCCGGGGCGCGCGCCGCGTTCACACGCCGGCGTCCGGGCGGTTTTCCCGCCGATTCCCTTCGGATCCTGCTTTCCGCCACTCAGGCGAATCGTTTGCCCTCTGTGTGTCAGTTCTGTGAAGGCGAACGAGTGAATTCCCGTGCGGCCTGCGTTCCGTAGTTTCTCCGCCGTCTATTCCTCGTTCTACAGCCTGCCGGTCATGGTGCGAGCCACAAGCTGTGCTCGCTCGGTTTCGGCCGTCAATAGGGGCATGACCGCAGAGAAGGGAAACTCCATGAAGAAGAGCGCTGCCGTCATCGCGGGCGCCATTCTGGCTCTGGGCGGTGCCGCCCCGGCCTTCGCGGACTCCGACGCCGAGGCCGCCGCCTTCGGTTCCCCGGGCGTGCTGTCCGGCAACGTCATCCAGCTGCCCGTCGAGATTCCGGTGAACGCCTGTGGCAACACCGTGGACGCCCTCGCGCTGCTGAACCCCTCGTTCGGCAACGCCTGCGTCAACGACTGACGACACGGCACATCACCAGCCTCCGGCTGAGCACAGGCCGGCCCCGGACCGTCGATCCTTCGATTCTGCGTTCCGGGGCCGGCCTTCCCACTTCTTCAAGCAGGAAGACCACGAGATTGCGACAGACCCTGAGCAGAGGAATGGTCGCGGCCGTCGCCGCGACGAGCATCCTGTCCCTGTACGGCAGCCCCGCGCTCGCCGACGTGGACGCGGATGCGGCCGCCAAGAGCTCGCCCGGCGTCGCGTCCGGCAACAACGTCCAGGTGCCCGTGCATATGCCGGTGAACATCTGCGGCAACACCGTCGACGTGGCCGCCGCGCTGAACCCGTCGTTCGTCAACTCCTGCCTCAACGGCGACGCGGGGGCACGGCCGAGCGACGAGGACACCAGGAGCACCGGGAACACGACGAACACCGAGAGTGCGCAGAGCGACAACAGCGACAACAGCGACGAGAGCGACGAGAGCGGCAAGGACTACGAGGACACCGACGGACCGACCCGTCCGCACGACACGTCGTACGGTGACTCGGACTACGGGTCGGACGACGACTCCGCGTACGGCGACAGCGGGTACGGCAAGTCCGAGCAGGACAAGCCGGAGTACGGCGAGTCCGAGCACGGCAAGTCCGAGTACGGCGACTCCGGGTACGGCGAGGCCGAGCAGGAGAAGCCCGAGTACGGGAAGTCGGAGTACGGCGAGTCCGGGTACGGCAAGTCCGACGAGGACAAGTCCGAGTACGGCAAGCCTGAGGAGGACAAGTCCGAGTACGGCAAGCCTGAGGAGGACAAGTCCGAGTACGGCAAGTCCGAGCAGGACAAGCCTGAGTACGGGAAGTCCGAGGAGGGCGAGTCCGGGTACGGGAAGTCCGAGCAGGGCAAGTCGGAGTACGGCGAGTCCGGGTACGGGAAGCCCGAGCAGGACAAGCCTGAGTACGGCAAGCCCGAACACGGCAAGTCCGAGGAGGACAAGTCGGAGTACGGCGAGTCCGGGTACGGGAAGCCTGAGGAGGACAAGCCCGAGCACGGCAAGCCCGCGTACGGTCACGATTCCGAGTACGGCAAGTCCGAGGAGGACAAGCCCGAGCACGGTGACTCCGGGTACGGTCACGATTCCGAGTACGGGAAGCCCGAGTACGGCGAGTCCGAGCACGGCAAGCCCGAGGAGGGCAAGCCCGAGCACGGTGACTCCGGGTACGGCAAGCCCGAGTACGGCAAGCCTGAGCACGGCAAGCCCGAGTACGGTCACGACTCCGATTGCTCGTCGGCGTACGGCGACTACTGCGAGAACACGCCCCCGTCCGCCGGTTCGCCGCCGGAGCTGTCGCACACCGGTAGCGGGGCGATGCTGGGGGCGTCCGCCGCCAGCGCCGTGCTGATCGCGGCCGGGATGCTCCTGTACCGGCGGGCCCGAGCCGTGTCGCGCCGGTGACACGCCGGGTGCCGGACCCCAGTGCCCGGCACCCGCCCCTCAACGCCGGGCCCGCACGCGTCGTCCCCGCGGACCCGGCCTTCGTGCGTCCGGCCCCGGTCGCCTCGCCCGCGCTGTCCGTCGCCCTGGGACCGGCCCCGTTCGCCCACCCGGGTCCGCGTGTGACCCGAAAGCCGTATCCGCGTTGGCGGAGCGCCCCCGGATGTGACTGAGTGTCAGTACCGGCGTGCCGCGAGCGGTGGGCAGTGGAGGGAGGAACGGGTGTGGGTGGACGACAGCGTGGGGTTCGGGGGGTGCGACGGGGTGTCGTCGCGCTGGCCGTCACCGTGTCCCTGGCCCTGGCCGGACCGGGATTCGCCGCGGGACCGGTCACGAAGGCCGACCCGCCCCCGCCCTTCGGCGCCTACCTCGACTACGGCCCCCTCGGCGTCGCCCGGATCGCCCGGCTCAGCGAATGGCTCGGCGGCACCGAACTCCGCGTGGGCCACACCTATCTGCCCGGCGACCGCTGGCGCAACATCGAGGGTGCTCCCGGCTTCCTCGACGGGTGGGCGGACTGGCGGCGCGAGCGGTCCGACCGGATGCTCGTCCTCAACGTGCCGATGCTGGAGCGCAACGAGGACCACCTCTCCGACGCCCAGGTCCGCACGCTGCTGCGCCAGGGCGCCCAAGGGCAGTTCGACCAGCACTTCCGCGCCCTCGCCGAACGGCTGGTGCGGCTGGAGGTCCCCGACACCGTGCTGGTCCTCGGCTGGGAGATGAACGGCGTCACCTACACCCACCGCTGCGGCCCGGACCCGGTGGCCTGGAAGGCGTACTGGAACCGGATCGTCACCACCATGCGCGCGGTGCCCGGCCAGCGGTTCCGCTTCGACTTCGCGCCGAGCCGCGGCCGGGACGCCGTCCCGTGGACCGAGTGCTACCCCGGGGACGACACGGTCGACGTCGTCGGCATGGACTCCTACGACCAGCCGTCGGGGCTGACCTTCGACGAGCAGGTGACGGAGCCCTACGGCCTCCAGGCGCAGGTGGACTTCGCCAAGGCCCACAAGAAGCCCGTCTCGTACCCGGAGTGGGGCCTGTTCCGCAACGGCGACAACACGGAGTACATGCGGCGCATGCTCGCCTGGATGGACGAGCACCGGCCGCTCTACAACACGCTCACCGACTACTGCCCGCACGGGGTGTGGCTGTGCGCGCAGAACCCGAGGGCGTCGAAGATCTACCGCTCGGTCCTCTCCGGCCGCACGGGCGAACCGGCACCCACGCCGACCCCGACGCCCACCCCAGCCCCGGTCCCCGCGTCCACGGTTCCGGCGACGTCCGCCCCGGCGCGCCCGGCCGGCTGCACACCGCTGGACCTCGGGGACTGGGTCGAGCACTGGCTCGGCGGAAGACTGTGCCTCCGCTTCGACTGGTGGTCACGCGACCGCTAGGGCACCTCCGCGTGCCGCAGTGCCTCCCTGCCCCGACGGCGTGCCGTCGCGCCGCCCAGCGCGGCCCACAGCAGCGGGGCGGTGGGCCGCCGGGCCAGCAGCACCCGCCGGCTGACGACCGGTTCGGGACGCCAGTGGTGCTTGTACGGCTCGTCGCCGCGCAGCAGGCTCAGCGTGCCGCGCCCGCGCGCGTGCTCCGTACAGGCGTCGAGCAGCATCACGGCCACGTCCGCCTTGCGCTCCCGCAGCACGGGATGCGCGCCGTACAGATAACCGCCCGCCAGGCCCGCCGACAGCAGGGTCAGGTCGACGGCCACCACCTCGCCGTCGAGCCGGAACTCGGTGACCACCGCGTCCCCGCCGCGCACCATCGGCCCCACCGCGCGCACCAGGTGCTCACGGAAGCGGGGCCGGAGGTGTTCGGTCGTCACCCTCCGGTCCCGCCACTGCGCCGCGTGCAGATCGAGCAGCCGGGCGAGCGCCCCGTCCACCTCGTCGGGGCGTACGGTCCGCCGCCGCACCCCCAGCGCGTCCAGCTTGCGCAGCTTGGCCCGCACCCGCTGGGCCTTGCCCGACGGCAGCCGGGACAGCAGCCCGGCCATGGGCACGGCCGGCAGCTCCAGGCACGGGGAGTCCGGCAGCAGACGGCTCGGCCCGCGCCAGCGGTCGTGGATCCGTTCCACCGCGCCGCCCGGCCGTACCTCGCGGAAGTCGATCAGGGCGGTGCGCGCGGCGGCCCACAGCGCCCCGGCCAGCGCGTCGGCGGCCGGCTCGGCGCGGTCGTCGTCCAGCAGCACGTCCGTGTAGTCGGAGATCGTGCCGCCGAGCGGCACCAGCGCGGGCACCGGACGGTGGACCAGCATCAGCGGGGCGGCGGCGACCAGGTCACCGCCGGCCCGCACCAGCACCAGCCGCAGCCGGCCGGGGACGCCGTACGACCGCCACCAGGAGTGCAGCCAGGCGTGGCTCTGGAACGGGGTCGCCGTGCCGCAGCCGCGGCACAGACGTTCCCAGGCGGGACCCAGTCGCCCGAACTCGCCCTCGTCGGTGACGAGTTCGCCGGTGAGCGCCGGCCGTGCGGCGCAGGTCGCCGTCACAGCTGGCCGTGGGCGTCGGCGGCGACGGCCGGACCGGGCACCGTCGCCGGGCGCACCGGCTCCCACGGCGCGCGCCGGGGCCGTACCAGCAGCGCGAGGCCGCCCAGCAGCCCGCCCGCGCTCGCCCCCACCAGTCCGGTCACCGCGGCCGACGCCGAGGCCGGGGCGGTCGGTCTCACCGCGCGGGAGAACTGGAGCAGCCCGACGTGGGTGCTCGACCTGGTGGCATCGGCGTGCCGGGTCAGCGAGCGGGCCACCGCGTTGGCCATGTCGGCCGCGACGCCGGGGCGCGCGGAGCTGGCCGAGACGGCGACCATGGGCGCGTCCGGCGAGGTGGCCGTCCGCACGCTCGACTGGAGGGTGCGCACCGGCACGCCCGCCCACTCCTGCGCGTCCCCGAGGACGGCGAGCTGGGTGGCGATCCTGCCGTACGCCTGGGCGAAGCCGAGCGCCGCCGCCGGGTCGGCCCCGTCGGTCGGTACGGCGACGACATAGCTGGTGGCCGTGTAGGTGGGCGTCTTGGACGTGCCGTACGCGCCGCCGAGCAGACCGCCGGTGAGAACGCCGGCCGCGAGCAGCGACCAGGCCGGGAGACGGCGGGCGAGGCGGAACGGGAGGTGGAGTCCGGTGGGTTTCTCGGTCATGGCGAACTGACTCTCCGGTCGGATCGGGACGGCGGGGCGGTGCCGGCCAGCGCTGCCGTGTAGACCTCCATGAGCCGGGCGGCGCTGCGGGCGATGTCGTAGTGGCGGACGGCGTCGGGGGCGGTGCGCGGGCCGGGGGCGGTGGCGCGGGCCGCGGCCAGGGCGCGGGCGTAGGCGGCGGGGTCGCACGGCACGCGGTGGGCGTCGGGCGCGGCGCCGGGCGGCAGGTCCTCGATCGCCGGGCAGGACGTGTAGCGCACGGGAAGCCCGGCCGCGAGGGCCTCGACGGCCACGAGCCCGAACGCCTCCTGGGGCGACGGCGCGGCCAGCACGTCCATCGCCGAGGCGAGCGCGGGCAGGTCGGGGCCGGGGGAGCCGTCGGGGAGGTGGGGGCGCTCCCCGGCGAACAGCACCCGGTCGGCGACACCCGCCTCGCGCGCGGTGCGGCGCAGCGCTTCCTCCTGCGGGCCGCCGCCCACCAGCAGCAGCCGGCAGTCCGGGGGGAGCACGGCCAGCGCCTCCACCAGGACGTCGAAGCGCTTGCCGGGGACGAGCCGTCCGACGCCGCCGACGACGTACGCGTCCTCGGGCAGGCCCAGCGCGCGGCGGGTGCGCCGGCGCAGCAGCGGGTCGAAGCGGAAGCGGGCGGCGTCGATGCCGTTCGGTACGACCTCGATGCGCGGCCCGGGCACGCCCCAGCGCTCCAGCCGCGCGGCGACCGTAGGGGAGACGGCCACGGTGGTACGGCCAAGGCGCTCCCCCGCGAGGTACAGCGCGCGCACCCCTGCGGTCAGGGCGCGGCCCTCCATCTGCGAGTCGCCCAGGGAGTGTTCGGTGGCGACGACCGCACGCACCCCGGCGAGCCGGGCGGCCAGCCTGCCGTACAGACAGGCCCGGTACAGATGGGTGTGCACCAGGTCGTAGCCGCCGCGGCGGACGAGCCGGGCCAGGCGGGGCAGCGCGGCCGGGTCGCGGTTGCCGCGCATGCCGAGGTGGACGACCCGCACTCCGTCGGCGGCGAGCCCGTCGGCGACCGGGCCCGGGTCGGTGAGCGTCACCACGTCGCAGGACAGCGGCAGATGGCGCAGCAGCAGCCGCAGTTGCTGCTCGGCGCCGCCCACACCGAGTCCGGTGATCACCTGGAGGGCCTTCATCACAGCCCCGCGACGGGTCGGCGGCGCAGCCGGTGCAGCCGGTGCTTGAGGAACAGCCGCACCGCCGTGTCCCGCTGGTCGACGTGGACACGGGGCAGGGCGTGCGGACCGGTGAGCGGGCCGGGGTCGATGGCGCAGGCGTAGCGGTACCCGGCGGCGCGCACCGCGTCGATCGCGCGCCGGTCCACACGGCCGTACGGGTAGCAGAAGCCGCCCGCCTCGGTGCCGGTCACCTCGGTGAGCAGCGCGCGGCTGTGGGCGACCTCGGCCTCCAGGGTGGTGTCGTCGGCCGTGGTGAGGTCGACGTGGGTCAGACCGTGCACGCCGATCTCCACCCCGGCGTCGGCCGCGCGCCGCACGCCGTCGGCGGTGAGCAGCGGCTTGCGCGGGCCGAGCGGGTCCCAGGCGTTGTCCCCGCCGAGCCGGCCGGGCAGCACGAACAGGGTCGCGGTGCAGCCCCGGCGGCGCAGCACGGGCAGGGCGCCGGTGAGGAAGTCGGCGTACCCGTCGTCGAAGGTGAGCCCGACCAGGCCGTGGCCCCGGCCGCGGGCACGGGCGGCGAGCAGTTCGGTCACGGACACGCCCCGCAGCCCGCGCCCGCGCAGCCAGCGCAGCTGTCCGTCCAGGCGGTCCGGGGTGACCGTGATGCGGTAGGGGTCGTCGGAACAGTCGCCCACCGAGTGGTACATCGCCACCCAGGGGACCCGGCCGCGGACGGGAGCGCCCGTGGCCCTGACGGAGGTGTGGTCAACGGAAGAGGCCATGCGCGACCCTTCGTGAGACGGTGCGGACGGAACGGAGCGCGGGGGCGAGGCCCTGGACGCCCGGGGCCGGGCCGAGCAGGACGAACACGGCGGTCACGGTCGCGCCCCCGACGGCGAGCCCCAGCACGGGCGACTCGGCGCGGGAGGCGGCGAACGCCCCGGCGGCGGTCGCGAGCACGGCGGCCCGCAGCGGGCGGCTGAGCTCGCGCAGGACGTGCCGGGTGCGGATCGGGACGGTGCGCGCGCCCATGCCGCGCAGCAGCAGGGCGGCGGTGACGGTGATGCCGGCGGCGTTGGCGGCGGCGATCCCGGTGACGCCCCACGGGCCCACCGTCCAGGCGCCGAGCCACGACGTGACGACGACGCCGGCGGTCATCGCGCCGACCGGGTACCAGGAGGCGCGGCCGGCCGAGAAGTACGAGCGGACCAGGGCGCCCACGAGAGTGTGGCCGAGCAGTCCGAGCGTGTACACCCGCATCACACCGGCCGTCGCCGCGGTGTCCTCGGCGGTGAACGCGCCGCGCTGGAAGAGGAGTTCGACGATCTGCGGGGCGCAGGCCAGCACGGCGGCACCGCCGAGCAGTACCAGGCAGCAGGCCAGCGCCAGGTCCCGTTCCACCCGGGCGCGGGCCCGCTCGGTGTCGCCCTCGGCGAGGGCGCGCGCCACCACCGGGAAGGTGACGGTGCACACCATCAGCGACAGCGTCATCGGGATCTGGGCCACCTTCTGGGCGTAGTTGAGGTGGGAGATCGCGCCCGCGGGCAGATGGGAGGCGAGGAAGCGCTCGATGAGCACCTGCGACTGGCGGCACAGCGCGAACAGCAGCACGGTGGTGATCAGCGCGACGTCCATCGGGTGGGCCGCGGCGGTCCGCTCCTCGGCTACGGCCGTGGGCCGGGCGTACAACTGACGCCACAGCGACGGCAGTTGTACGGCGACCATCAGCAGGCCGCCGGCCGCGACGCCCAGCGCCGCCGAACGCACGCCCCAGCGCGGGCCGAGGACGAACATCGCGGTGATGATGCCGGCGTTGTAGGCGACGTAGATCGCGGCGGGGGCGAGGAAGCGGCGGTGGGCGCGCAGGGCCGCGCTGCAGTAGCCGGCCAGGCCGAAGCTCACCACACAGGTCGCGGTGATCCGGGTGCAGTCCACGGCGAGGTCGGGGTCGGGCAGTCCCGGCGCCAGGGCGGCGACGAGCTGTGGGGCGAGCGCGGCGACCAGCGCCGACACCCCGACGAAGGCCAGTACGAGCCGGGGGAGCGTGCCGGCGATCAGGGAGCGCACCGGGTCCCCGGGGACGCCTCGGGCGCGGCGGGCCAGGGCCAGGCTGAACGCGGGGATCAGCGCGAAGGCGAGGCCGTCCTCGATGAGCAGGGTGGCCGCGAACTCCGGTACGGTCCAGGCGATCAGGAAGGCGTCGGTGTCCCGGCCGGCCCCGAACAGCCGGGCCAGCGACTGGTCCCGCACCAGCCCGAGCACGGCCCCGGCGACCGACAGCGACGCGGTGACGAGCGTCGCCCTGGCGAGGAACCTTCGGGAGACCGGCGGCAGTTCACCCTCCCCGACGCGGGCCCCCGGCACGGTGACCGGAGCCTCACCCCCCTCCGGCACCACACGCTCCCGCCCCCACGACGCCCTCACGACCCCACCCCTTCCGCGGAACCCCGACCGGCTTCCGGACACGCGGCGTCGGCCGCGGCACCGGGATGCGTCGACGGGTCCCGGCGGCCCGTGGCGGTGCGGTCGGCGAACGCCGTGGCGCCGGTAGGTGTCGCGCCGTCGCCCTCCGATGCGTTCCGGCCGGTCGACGCGGGGGCGGGGTCCTGCGCCCTTCCGCCGAGGCAGGGGCCACCGGATGCGGCCACGCGGTCGGTCCCGGCGGCGGGTGTGAAGCCCGGGGCGGGGTTCGGGGCGGTGTGCGGGTGGTTGTCGTCGCCGTCGCCACCGGAGGCGCCCTTGTGGCCGCCGTCGGGGGACATGCCCCCGGGGGTGTCGCCCAACAGGGCCCACCAGCCCGCGAGGCCGAGGCAGACGCCGGTCAGGACCGTGGAGGGGCCGCCGATGTCGGCGTACCCGAAGTCGGTCAGCAGCCACACCGGCAGACCGCACGCCACGAGGGCCACGTCGGGGCGGTCGCCCCCGGCCCGGACCCGCCGCAGCCGGTGCACCGCGCACACCAGCAGCGCGAGCCAGCCGCCCGCGAGGGCCAGCAGACCGATCAGCCCCTGCTCCCCGAGGACCAGCAGGTACATGTTGTGCGGGGACAGCAGCGGCTGCCGGCGGAAGCCCGCGCCCGCGCCCCCCGTGTCGCTCCCGGAGGACAGCGCCAGCGAGGAGTGTCCGTCCCGGTACTCCGGGAACCCCTTCAACCCGACCCCGGTCAGCGGGTGTTCGCGCCACATCCCGGTCGCCGCCGCCCACATCGTGTACCGGTCGGTCACCGACCGGTCCGGCGCGTCCGCGACCCGGGTGATGCTGCTGATCCGCTCCTGGAGCATGGCCGTGCCCACACCGAACCCGCCCACCAGGACCACGCCCGCCGCGAGCGCCGCCGCCCCCACCTTCAGGGCGCGCCGCACCCCGGCGAGCAGCAACTGGACCACACAGGTCACCGCCGTCGCGATCCAGGCGCCCCGGCTGAAGGACAGCGCCAGCGGCAGCAGCAGGGCGAGCGCGCACCCGGTGGCCACCGCGCGTTGCCGCACCGACGCCCGCCCGAGCGCCACACCGACCGCGCAGACCAGGCCGAGGGAGACCACGGTCGCCATGCCCATCACGTCCTGCGCCCCGAACGTGCCGACCGCCCGGATGTCCTCGCCCTGGTAGGAGGCGCCGGTCCCGGTGACGTACTGGTGCACGCCGAGCGCCCCCTGCCACCCCGCCAGCGCCACCAGCGCCCAGGCCACCAGCCGGAAGTCGGTCCGGTCGCGGACCAGCAGCAGCACGGCGGCGGGCACGAGCACGAACACCTGGAGGTAGCGGCCGAGCCCGGCCAGCCCCGCTCCCGGCGAGGGCGCCCCCACCGCGGCGAGCGCGAGCCCGACGACCGGCAGCCCGAGCACCACGGCGGCCCGCACCGGCAGGGGCCGCCGCCGCTGCCGTACGAGGCGCAGCGCGCAGAGGCCGACGGCCAGCGCGGAGACCACGTCGGCCGGGCCCGCTCCGCCGTCGCCGCCGGGGGCGAGCGGCAGCGCGAGCAGCGCGACGACCGCCACCACGGGCAGCACAGGACCCAGCCGGACGACGGCCCGGCGGGTGGGCGGGGGCAGGACGAGGCTCATGGGTCAGCTCCCCGTGGAACGCACGAGCGCGGCCGCCGTGCGCAGCAGGATGCAGACGTCCTGCCACAGCGACCAGTTGTCGATGTAGGCGTTGTCGAACCGCGCCCGGTCCTCGATCGAGGTGTCGCCGCGCAACCCGTTGACCTGCGCCAGCCCGGTGATGCCGGCCCGCATCCGGTGGCGGGCCGCGTAGCCGGGGTGGGTCTGGCTGAACTGGGCCACGAAATAGGGGCGTTCGGGGCGCGGGCCGACCAGGCTCATGTCGCCGCGCAGCACGTTCCACAGCTGGAGCAGCTCGTCGAGCGAACTGCGGCGCAGGAAGCGGCAGAACGCGCTCATGTCCCGTGCGCCCGCCACGCTCCAGCGGGTGGCGGCCTCGTGCTCGTCGACCGGGCGGTGCGTGCGGAACTTCAGCAGCGTGAAGGGCCGTCCGTCCTTGCCGATGCGCTCCTGCCGGAAGACCACGCCGGGCCCGTCGGTCAGCCGCAGCACCGCCGCGCACCCGAGCAGCACCGGGCCGCTCAGCACGAGGAGCGCCCCGGACACCAGCACGTCCAGCACCCGCTTGCCCGCGCTGCCCCGCTGCCGCGTCCCGAGGTCCAGCGGGCGGCACGAGAACCCGGCGAGCCTCGCCGGAGAGGCGTGCGCCGGCACGTCCGCGTCGACCTCCCACACCGCGCACCCCGACTCGGCCAGCGCGCGCAGCAGCGGGCCCTGCCGGGTGCGGACGGCGGGGGAGACGGTGAGCACCGCGCGCACCCCGTTCTGGATCAGCGCCCGTTCGACCTCCTCGCCGGTGGTCAGCACGGGCGGGCCCTCGGGGTGGCCGCCGTCGTCGTGCCGTTCGGCGACGATGCCCACCGGGCGCACCCCGCAGCCCGGGTGGCGCAGGACGGCGGCGGCCACCCGGCGGGCGGTGCCGGCCGGGCCGATCACCAGCGCGGCGCGCGGGCGGCGCAGCAGCGCGAGCCGCCGCCGTCGGCGCACCAGCCCCCGGCCGGCGCAGGCCGCTGCGGTGTGCAGCGCCCAGCCGGTCAGCAGGGTCCGGGCGGCCAGCGGGTACCCGGGGGCGCACGCGGCGACGAGCGCGGCGAGCGCCAGCCAGACCGCGGTGATCCGGCCGCAGACGGCGGGCAGTTCGTCGAGGACGTCCGTCACCTGCCGGTCCGCGCGCGGGCGCAGCACCAGCGCGCCCGACACCAGCAGGGCGGCCACGAGCGGGCGGTGCCCCTCCGCGACCGGCACGGCGGCGCCCGTCAGGGCGGCGGCCAGGTCCGCGGCGAGCAGCGGCACGGGGGACGGCGGGCGCGCGGGCGGGCGCCGCAGCGGGAACCGGAAGCCGTCCGCGGGGCGTGGCGGCATGACCGACACGGCCGGGAATCCGTGGTCCCGTGGCTGCGGGCCGGGGGAGGGGACGGTGCTTTCCGCGGTCACGGGTGAACGGGCTCCCTGCACTCGGAGGACATGGCAGGCCGGCCGCCGAGGAGGTCGCGGTACAGGTCCGCGACCGCCCCGGCCGTGTGCCGTACGTCGTGCGTGGACAGGACGTGGCGCCGGGCCCGGTCGCCGAGCCGGGCCCGCAGCGCGGGGTCGAGCAGCAGCCCCGTAACGGCGTCCGCCAGCGGACCCGGCGCCCCGGGCGGGACCAGGCAGTGCGCGGCGAGCGCGGTCGGCAGGCTCTCGCGGGCGCCGTCGACGTCCGTGACCAGCACGGGCCGCCCGCAGGCCATGGCCTCCAGCGGGGCCAGCGCCATCCCCTCCCAGCGGGAGGGCAGCGCCACCAGGTCGGCGGCCCGGTACCAGGGCACGGCGTCGGACACGGCGCCCGCGAAGAACACCGCGCGCGGGGCCCGAGAGCGCAGCCGCCCGCGGTCGGGTCCGTCGCCGACGAGCACGAGCCGCGCGTCCGGCACCCGGTGCAGTACGGCGTCCCAGGCGTCGAGCAGGACGTCCTGCCCCTTCTGCCGGCACAGCCGGCCCACGCACACCACGAGCGGCGCGGCCGGGCCGACGCCGCCGGGCAGCAGGGCGCGGGCCCCGGCCGCGGGAGCGGGCGAGAAGCGTTCCGTGTCGACGCCGTTGGGGATCACGCTCCAGCGGGCGTCGATCCCGGCGCGCACCCCTCTGGTCCGCTCGGCCTCGCTCACGCACACCACGCGCGCGGCCCAGCGGGCGCCCCACCGCTCCCAGTTCAGGGCCAGCGCCGCCGTCGCGCCGCCGACGGCCTCGAACGACCAGGCGTGCGGCTGGAACACGGTCGGGACGCGTCCGCGTGCCGCGAGCCGCCCGGCGAGCCCCGCCTTGGCGCTGTGCGCGTGCACCAGGTCGGGCCGCACCTCGCCGATCAGCCGGACCAGCCGCCGTACCTCGCCCGCCAGCGCGGGACCCGGTGACCGCGTCGCCCGCCACGTCCGTACGTCCGCGCCCAGCTCCCGTGCGCCGGTGGCCAGTTCACCGCCCGGGGCGGCGACCGTGACGCGCAGGCGCGCCGCGAGCTGGGCCCGGGTCAGATCGAGGACGACCCGGGCGACACCGCCGTCGACGGGCTGCGCGAGGTGGAGGACCCGGGGCCGAGGGTCGGTTGCGGAGTGGTGCATACGGCGGGTTCCTCGCTCGGGGGCGCTCGTGAGTGCGGGTGGGTACGCGCCTCGCTACTGGGCGTCTGGGGCGCCGTGCTGCGCGCCGGTCCACGCCGTGTCGCGCTGGGAAACGAGCCGGTGGCCCGACTGGTCACCGCCGTCTCGCGGGGCCGTGGGCCGCGGCTGAGCAGGGAAGGGGCGCATGACCGGCGTGCTCCTTTCGACGAGGCGGCGGAGAGGCGGAGCGAATGGTTGTGATTGCCCGGATATAGGAGTGTTTGCCGGGAGCCGCAACTCTAGTCGGCATTCGGAGTGATCCGGGGAGGCGGACGAGTGTGTCCGACTCGTGAAGGGCGGGTCCCTCCGGGAGATCACCCCATTGGCGGCACAACCCGCGGGAGCGCCACGCGTTGACACAGCGCCGGGCATCCCGCCCGGATGTCTGTGTCGATTCCAAGGAGCACCTCTCCATGTCGCGTATCGCCAAGGGCCTCGCCCTGACCACCGCTGCCGTCGCGGTTGTCGCCGGGGGCGCCGGCATCGCCGCCGCCGACAGTGACGCGTCCGGCGCTGCCGCCAACTCCCCGGGCGTGCTGTCGGGCAACGCCCTCCAGGTCCCGGTCCACGTGCCGCTCAACCTCTGCGGCAACACCGTGGACGTCATCGGACTGCTGAACCCGGCGTTCGGCGGCGCCTGCGTCACCGACTGACGACGCGGCACATCCCCTCGGCCGGCCGTCCTCCCGCGTTGTTCGTGCGGAGGGCGGCCGGTTCGCGTTACCTCGAACGGGGGGTGGCGCGGGCGATTCGGCGAGGCGTCCTTGACAGGGCGTCCCACCAGGCACGATGCCAAGACCGCCGGGAACGGGCCGGGACGGGGAGCGAGCGAGCGGTTGCAGACGGCGACGGGCGATTGAACGGTGGGCTCACGATCCGTGGTTCACCGAAAGGAACACCCATGCGTGGTCTGCCCGTACGGCGTCTCGCGTCCACCGCTCTGTGCGCCTCCCTCCTGGTCGGCCTCGCCGGGCCGGCCGCCCTCGCGTCCGACTCGGCGAGGGAGCACTCACGCGCGGAGACCCGTGCGCCCGTGCCCGGCGCGGACGCGCTGCTCGCCCAGACCAAGGCCCTGGGCGACCTCGCCTCCCTGCTCACCCCGGTGACCGACCTCCTCGAACAGGCGCTCGCGAGCGGGCAGATGACGCTGGAGGAGGCCCAGAAGCTGGTCGACGCCGTGAAGGCGGTCATCGCCCGGCTCACCACCGGCGTCCCGGCCACGCCGCCCGTCGCGGTCCCGGAGGTACCCGCTGTACCGGCCGTCCCCGCACTGCCCGCCGTCCCCGCTCTGCCGACGGTCCCGGCCCTGCCCGGGGCGGCCTCCCTCAAGCACGGCGAGCCGGCCAAGGCGCCCGCCGCCAAGGACCTCGCCGGCGACGCGCTCGCCGCGCTCCAGAAGGCGGTCGACGATCTGCTCGCCGCCGTCACCTCCGGCGACGTCACCCAGGTGCTGCCCGCCGCCACCGCCGTGGTGACCGGCCTCGTCAACTACGTCGCCGCCACGCTGCTCGGCGGCGGCCTGCCCGCGCCGAACCTGCCGGGGCTGCCCGGCCTCCCGGTCCCGTCGCTGCCGGTGCCGCTGCCGACCACCTCCTGACCCGGGTCCGCGCGCGGACCCCGGCGAACGGCCGTCGGGCCGGTCACCTCACGGTGGCCGGCCCGACGGCCGTGTCATGTCGTGTCCTCCCGGTGTCTCGGCGGCCGGCGTGCCGGGGATCTCATATGTCTTGTGCACACGGGGTTTCCCGGCCGGGGCGAAGTTCGTTGAACAGCGCGCCAGGTCCTCCCGAGGCGACGCGAGTCGCCGAGAAAGGAACACGATGAAGTCCCTGAAGGCCGCCGCCGTCGTTGCCGGTTCCGTGGCGCTCGCCGGCGTCGCCGCGCCCGCGTTCGCCGCCCACAGCGCCGCCGACCTCACGCCCTCCAGCCTCAACGGCGCCGTCGACACGCTCACCAGCACACCGCTCACCCTGGACGACGTGATGCCGCTCCAGCACCAGTCGAACGCGCTCGACACCGAGAACAAGGACTCCGTGCTCCACACGGTCAAGGGCACGACCGGTGCGCTGAACCAGCACGCCCCGCTGCTCGGCGGACTCCCGCTCCAGAGCTGAACCCGGGCCTGTTCGAGGGACGCCGCGCGGCGTCCCTCGTTCGGGTGGCCGGGCCGTACGCCGTCCCCCGGTCGGGTGAGCACGCCCCGGGCCGCCCGCACGCCCGTCGTAGGGTCGCGCGGTGACCTCAACGCCAAGCACCACCCGTCCCTTCCGCATCGCCGACCTGGGCAC
The DNA here is from genome assembly GCF_040638185.1 of Streptomyces sp. NPDC026672. Classification (NCBI taxonomy): domain Bacteria; kingdom Bacillati; phylum Actinomycetota; class Actinomycetes; order Kitasatosporales; family Streptomycetaceae; genus Streptomyces; species Streptomyces sp. NPDC026672. The sequence continues at coordinate 239,012 of NZ_JBEZXS010000010.1, read as the reverse complement.
GCTCGTCGTACTGGCCTGGAGCGGCGAGGCCCCCGACGGAACCGACATGCCGTACCTGCTGGCCTACTCCCTCGGGGACGCCGAGGGCGGCCCGGAGGTGACGTCCGCGGCGGTCGCACAGCTCCTGGAGAACAATGGGCTGCCGGTCGGCGGCGACCTCGTCGACGGCAAGAGCCGGCCCAGCCTGCCCGTCACCCTGCTCGTCGAGGCCGGGCAGGCCGCGCTCAGCCTGCCGCCGCTCAACGCCCAGTGCCCCGCCCCGCCGGAGTGGCTCGCCGCCGTCGCCGCACGCGGCTACGCCTACCTCGTGTTCACCACCCGAGCCTGGCCCGCGGCCCGCCCCGGCACCCCCCTCGCCCCGGAGGCGCTGGCCGCCTTCGCCGGTGCCGAGGAGACCCTGACCGCCGCCGCGCACGTCGTCCTGCCCGCCCGCAGCCTGCGCGCCTGACGACCGGCACGGCCGCCCGGGCACCTCTACGGCCGGGTCGCCTCCGTACGCCCGGACACCTCCGTATGGCCGCTCCCCGGTGACCGCCCGGCCGTCCGGGCGGTTACCGCTACGGACATCCGAACCGTACGGAGGAGTGAGCCATGGCCGTTGACGCAGGCGGAGTGCCCGTGGGAGCCGAGCGGGGAGCCGGCGAAGGGGGAGCTGGCGCGGGACGAGTCGGTGCTGAGGGAAGAGACGCGGCGAGGGGCGGCCCCCGGGACCGTACCCGGCGCGAGGCCGGACGCCGGCTGATCGGCGCGTTCGCCGCGCTGGCCCTCGCCCCCCTCGTGGCCGCGTCCCGGCCCCCGAGGCCCGCGGGGGAGGCGGCGGGCCCCGACACGGTCTTCGCCGAGACCTACCAGGGCCACCGCATCCAGGGCTTCCTCGTCCCCGCCGAGGACCAGGCCGCGGGCGAGGGGGAGTGGCAGGTCACCGTGGACGGCCGGCCGCTGCACCTGATGCGCCGGGCCGACGGCACCTGGCTGACCATGCTCGACCACTACAGCTCGTACCGCACCCCCCTGGAGGCGACCCGCGCGGCCGTCGACGAGATGGGCCCCGGACAGCGGCTGCGCGACCTGGCCCCCGGCCCCATGGACGAGGGCCACGCACACATGGGGGGTCGCCATGCCGTACGTGCGTAAGAACGTCGGCGCGCTCACCCGCGGCGAGCGGAAGCGGTTCGTGGACGCGCTCCTGGAGCTCAAACGGCGGGGCGAGTACGACGAGTTCGTGCGCACGCACGTCGACTTCTTCGTCGGCGACGGGGACAAGGGGCTGCGCGCGGCCCACATGGCGCCGTCCTTCCTGCCCTGGCACCGCAGGTTCGTGCTGGAGCTGGAGCGCGCCCTGCGTCGCGTCGACCCGTCGGTGACCGTGCCGTACTGGGACTGGACCCGGGACCGCACGGCCACCTCCGTGCCCTGGACCGCGGACCTGCTCGGCGGCACCGGGCGCGGGTCCGACCACCGGGTCACCACGGGCCCGTTCGCCCACGCGACCGGCAACTGGACCATCAGGGAAGGCATCACCGACGGGGAGTACCTCACCCGCGACCTGGGCCGTTCCCGCTCGCCGATCCAACTGCCCACGGCGGCCGACCTGAAGGGGGCGCTGGACGAGCCGGTCTACGACGTCTCGCCCTGGGACTCGACCGTCACCAAGGGCTTCCGCAACAGGCTGGAGGGCTGGGGGAAGGGCAGCGGCAGCGCCTCCTGGCTCAACCACAACCGGGTGCACCGGTGGGTCGGCGGGGCCATGCTCACCGGCGCGTCCGTCAACGACCCCGTCTTCTGGCTGCACCACGCCTTCGTCGACCTCCAGTGGTCGCGCTGGCAGGCCCGCCACCGCGAGCACCGCTACCTGCCGGCACGGCCGCCCGGCCGGGGCAGCGCGCAGTACGGGCGGGTCGTCGCCCGGAACGAGAAGCTGCCGCCCTGGAACGACGTGACACCGGACCAGTTGGAGGACGTCAGCCAGGTCTACCGGTACGCCTGACGGTCTTCGCGTCCTGCTCCTGTCAGGGGGAGACCGGGGGTCGGAGTCCGGTGCTCGGGAAGGGGTGGGCCTGCTCGGGGAGGGGGCGGAGTCGGGCCCCCGGGAAGGGGTTTCCGGTATGGGGCCCTCGGGAGGGGGCTTCCGGTAAGGGCGGAGCCCCGGCGCCGGTCGCGTCGGGGCTCCGCGGAGGTGGGGGTGCGGCCGGGTCAGCTGCCGTAGCCGGAGCCGTTGGCCGAGGGCGGCGTGGCGGCCTCGTTCTCCCCGGCGTCGACGCAGGCGTTGCCGAACGCCGGGTTCAGCAGGCCGACGACGTCGACGGTGTTGCCGCAGAGGTTGACCGGCACGTTCACCGGAACCTGGATGGCGTTGCCCGACACCAGGCCGGGCGATCCGACGGCCGCACCCTGCGCGTCCGCGTCGGCCAGGGCCAGACCGGCCCCGCCGAGAACCACGGCTCCGGTGCCGAGAGCGACGGCGGCTGCCTTAGCCATGCGAGACATCACGTTCTCCTTCATGCTCGGGGAGCGCGACGGCAGATCCAGCCGCCGCACTTCCCGTTCAACGCGACGCCCCGGTGCCGGTCACGGCGGCACGGTATGGATCACCCTTATTGAACAGCGAGGTCCACCGCACGGTGGGGCTCAGGGCAGCCGGCGTACCGGGGAGCCCGCGAGGAACGCCCGGATGTCCTCGACCGCCTGCCCGTAGTACGTCGCGTAGTTGGCGCGTGAGACGTAGCCGAGGTGAGGTGTCGCGAGGAGGCGGGGCGCGGTGCGCATCGGATGGTCGGCGGGGAGCGGCTCGATGTCGAAGACGTCGACCCCGGCGCCCGCGATGCGCCCCGCGTGGAGCGCGGCGAGCAGCGCGTCCTGGTCGACGACGGCCGCGCGGGAGGTGTTGACCAGATAGGCGGTCGGCTTCATCAGGGCGAGTTCGGCGGCACCGATCAGCCCGCGGGTGCGTTCGCCCAGGGCCAGGTGCACGGAGACGAAGTCGCTGCCGGACAGCAGTTCCTCCTTGGACGCGGCCAGTTCGACACCCACCTCCGCGGCGCGCTCCGGGGTGAGGTTCTGGCTCCACGCGCTCACCCGCATCCCGAAGGCGAGACCGACGCGCGCCACGAGGGAGCCGATCTTCCCGAGGCCGAGCAGCCCGAGCCGGCGGCCGTGCAGATCGGCGCCGACGGTGGACTGCCAGGGCCCGCCGGAGCGCAGCGCGGTGCTCTCCTCGACGAGGCCGCGGGCGAGGCCGAGCAGCAGGGCCCAGGTCAGCTCGACGGGCGGGGTGGAGCTGCTGGCCGTACCGCACACGGTGACGCCGTTCGCCTCGGCGGCGGCGTAGTCGATGACGGTGTTGCGCATGCCGGACGCGACGAGCAGCCGCAGCCGGGGCAGCCGGGCCAGGAGGGAGGCGGGGAAGGCGACGCGTTCCCGCAGGGTGACGACGATGTCGAAGCCGACGAGCGCCTCGGCGAGGGCGTCCTCCCCGTCGAGGTGTTCGCGCAGTGGGACGACCTCCACGTCCTTCTCCAGCACACCCCAGTCGGCCGCCCCGAGGGCCGCCCCCTGATAGTCGTCCACCACAGCACACCGGAGCCGCACGCCGACCCTCCTTCCTCCAGCGGGCGACTGTACTCGCGGGTGCGGGGGCCGGGGCGGGGGTGTTTCCGGGGACGGGGCCGGGCGGGTGCGCCCGCGGGCATGGGCGCCGACGGGGGTGCCTCCGGGGACGGGGCGGGTGCGCGTGCCTCTGGGCAAGGGGGCGGGCGGGTGTGCATTTGAGCAAGGGGGCGGGCGGGTGTGCCTCCGGGCAGCGGTGCCGGGTGGGCCGTCGGTCGGGGCATCCGACGGATTCCGGGGCCGGTGACCGGGGCCGACCGCTAGGGTCGCGTGCATGGGTGCCACGACCGCCGCCATGGTCACTGCCGTTGTCGGAGTGCTCGGTACGCTCATGGCGCCTGTGATCACGACGTGGACGACGAAGCGCCGGCAGGTGGAGGAGAGGCGGGCCGAGGACAGGCGGCGGGTCTTCGAGGAGCGCCGCGCCGCGTACAGCTCGATGAACCGCGCCTCCCGCCACTTCCACACCATGCTGAAGGACGCCCTGCACCGCATGCGGGACGGTGTCTACACCGACGACGACCGCGCCCAGGTCGAGGAGGCCCGGCGGGACTACCGGGACCGCTACGCCGAGGCCCAGATGATCGTGCCCGAGGCGGTGCTGAGGGCGTCCCGCGAGCTGAACGTCGTCCTGGCCGCGATCGACGCCACCGCCAAGCGCATGGACCGGGGCCTGGCCCGGGACGGGGAGAGCGCGGAGCAGGCGCTCGTCGACCTGAGGGCAGCGGAACCCGCGCTGACGACGATGCGCCGGATCATGCGGGAGAGCCTGGGCGTGACCGACTGACCCGGTGCCCCGTGTCGAGACGGCGCGCTGCTCGTCAGCGCAGGTCCCCGAGGCCCTTGGGGTACTCGATCAGCCGGTCGACCAGGTCGACGGGGCGCGACAGCGCGACGAGGTGACCGCCGGGGATCTCGTCGGCGTTGATTCCGAGGCGGTCGAGGGCCACTCGGCGCTGGAACTCCAGGGGGAAGAACCGGTCTTCGGTCGCGGCGAGCACGCGAGTGGGCACGTCCGGCCGGCGTTCGACGCCGCAAGGCTGACCGAACGCGACGTCGGCCTCGGGCCGGTCGTGTGCGGCGCCGGCGGCGGCGACCTCGGCCGGCACGTCGTGCAGGAAGTAGGTGGCCGGGTCGAACTCCGTGCCGTACCCGCCCGCTTCGGCCGCCGCGACGCGGGCCGCCGGCGCTCCGGTGTTCTCCCACCACTGTCCCGGCGTCTCGCCCGGCAGCGGGATCATCGCGTTGACCAGCACCAACAACTCCACTCGCACGCGAGCGCAGACCATCGCAGCGGTGAAACCCCCCATCGACTGGGCCACCAGCACCACGTCGTGATGGCCGCCGATCGCGTCAACCACCGCGTCGGTGTACTCGGGCAGCCCCCGCGGATTCGTCGGCGCCGGGCAACTCGACGGCGACCGCCTCGTGCCCCCTGGCACGCAACTCGGCCACCACACGATGCCAGTGCGGTCCCGCGAAGATCAGGAGGCGGGGGACGAGCGCCCGGGGACGATCATCGGCGCATCGACTTCGCCGCGGGGGCACTCCACAGCGGTATCGACCTCTTCCTGGCCGACCAGCAAAAAGCCCTCCCGAGAGAGGGCGGAGACTGGCGCCCCCGGCAGGACTCGAACCTGCGGCCAAGCGCTTAGAAGGCGCCTGCTCTATCCACTGAGCTACGGGGGCCGGGTGTGTGGCCTCGTTCGTGGTGCCCGGGTGTGGGCCGATCCGTGACGTTGCCGGGGTCAAGGATAGGGCTCCCGCATCCTTGACCCTGTTGCTTCGCCTCCGTACCTCAATGTGGAGGTTCGGTGAAGCGGTCCTGATAATCGCAGGCAGGTACGAATCGTGCATCGCTTTTGGCGTATCCAGCCACGGGTGTTGTGCACTCGTTATGCCTCGCCTGTGCGTCCGCCCCAGTCGCCCCATCCGCCCGATCTGTTCCGTCGGCACGCAGGCAACGCCATATGCTTCAGAAATCCCCCAAAATTGGGCATTCTTCGCATGTGGTGACCTTGGACGTACGGCCTCAGCTGCTCGACACACTCTCCGCGCTGCGCGACCGTGTCGCGGCCGCACGCTTCCCGCTGCCCCTGGCGGGGGCCCCACGCGCGCGTGCCAACCGCGACGAGCTCCTCGCCCAGCTGGACGACTATCTGGTGCCCCGGTTGAGAGCACCCGAAGCGCCGCTCCTGGCCGTCGTCGGCGGCTCCACGGGCGCGGGCAAGTCGACGCTCGTCAACTCCCTCGTTGGACAGCGGGTCAGCGAGGCGGGCGTGCTGCGCCCGACCACCCGTACCCCGGTGCTGGTGTGCCATCCGGAGGACCATCACTGGTTCAGCGGGATGAGAGTGCTGCCCGATCTCGCCCGCGTGTGGGCGCCCCGCCGCGACCCCGCGCACGACGACCCCCCGTTCCCGGGCGACGACCCCGCGCGCGTACTGCGCGTCGAGACCGTCGACAGCGTCCCGCGCGGGCTCGCCCTGCTCGACGCCCCCGACGTCGACTCCCTCGTCGCCGACAACCGCGTCCTCGCCGCCGAACTGATCTGCGCGGCAGACATCTGGATCATGGTGACCACGGCCGCCCGCTACGCCGACGCCGTCCCCTGGCACCTGCTGCGCACGGCCAAGCAGTACGACGCCACCCTGGTGACCGTCCTCGACCGGGTCCCGCACCAGGTCGTCGCCGAGGTCTCCCGCCAGTACGGCGCCCTGCTCACCAAGGCCGGCCTGGGCCACGTACCCCGGTTCACCGTGCCGGAGCTGCCCGAGTCCGCGTGGGGCGGCGGTCTGCTGCCCGCGAGCGCGGTGGCCGCCCTGCGGACCTGGCTGGTGCACCAGGCCCAGGACCCGGCCGCCCGCCAGCACGTCATGGCGCGTACGGCGTACGGCGTCCTCGAATCGCTGAAGTCCCGCATGCCCGAGCTGGCCGGGGCCGCCGCCGCCCAGTACGCGGCCGCGCTGCGGCTGACCTCGGCCGTCGACGGGGCGTACGACAGCGAGCACGCGCGCGTGAAGGGACGGCTCAACGGCGGTGCCGTGCTCGCAGGGGACGCCCTGAAGCGGTGGCGCGCCTTCCCCCTCGACTGCACCGCGGGCGAACTGCTCGACGCGCTGGTCGGCAGCCTCGCCGCGCTGCTGCTGTGTGCCGTGACCGCCGCCGACGAGCGCATCGACGAGGCATGGCGCCGGGAGCCCGCGGCCGGCGCCCCGGAACTCGCGGACCGCGGTCCGTCCCCGGACAGCGCCGAGCACCGGATCGGACTGGCCGTACGGCGCTGGCGGCGCGAACTGGAGGAGTACGCCGAGGAGGAGGTGCGCGAACTGGACCGGGGCGCCGCGCCCGACCCCGAGGTCATCGCCGCGCTGGTCGCCACCGCGCTGCTGGGCGGTCGGCGGGCCAGGACCGCGGGCGAGGGGCTTGCCGAGCGGCTGGGGGCGCACGGCGCGCTGCGGCTGCGCGACCGCGCGGGGCGGCTGCTCGGCGAGCACCTGGACCGCGTGATGAACGTCGAGCGGGAACGCCGGCTCGCCCCGCTCGACGCCCTCGACGTCCAGCCCGAGCCCCAGGCCGAACTCATCGCCGCGCTGTCCGTACTGCAGAAGGAGAGGTGACCGGTGACCGCCGTCACTGACCAGGACCACACGGAGTACGCCGATCAGAACGGGGACACCCCCTTCGCACGGACCGCGGCCGCGGAAATCGAGGTCTTCATGGAGAAGCCGGACAAGGAGGAGACGCCCGGGAAGGGCCTCCTGGAGAAGATGCCGACCGAGAACGTCCCGAACGTGTCGAACGTATCGACCGGGCAGGTCCCGGCCGGGCAGCCCCCGATCGAGAAGGCGTCCGGCGAGAAGGCGCCGACCGAGAAGGTCTCGGCCGGGAACGCCTCGGCCGAGGGGCCGGTGGACGCGAAGGCACGGGCCGGGGAGCGGCGGGCCGAGGAGCCGTCGGCTGGGGAGAAGAGCGGCGGGCAGGGCACCCACGCGCGCGTGCCGGACGACAACAGCACCGAGCACCGTAAGGACGTACGCGATGTTAATGGCGTACGAGAGGTACGGGACGCACGGGAAGTACGGGAGGTACGTCCCCCCGCCGTCACCCCCGAATCGCGCCCACACGCGGGTGACGGCGACGGTCAGGGCGACCAGGCCGGCTCCTGGGACGACGGGCTCATCGCCCGGCGCGTGACCGAGGACGACGAGGTCGCGCACTCGCACCGCCCCGTCGAGACGCCCCGTCCGGCCGCCCGGCCCGCCGGCCCGCTCGCCTACGACGGCCACCTCCGCTCCCGGCTCGACGCCCTGCGCGAACTCGTCGGCCTCTCCCGCACGCGCGTGGACAGCCGCACCCTCGCCGAGGCGGGCCGGGTGCTCGACGAGGCGACCGCCCGGCGCAGGCTCTCCGGGCAGCACACCGTCGTCGCCATCGCGGGCGCCACCGGCAGCGGCAAGTCCCAGTTGTTCAACACCCTGGCCGGGGTGGCCATCTCGGAGACCGGCGTACGGCGTCCGACCACCGCCGCGCCCATCGTGTGCAGCTGGAGCGACGGGGCCGCCGGACTCATCGACCGGCTCGGCGTACCCGGTCGGCTGCGCCGCCGCCCCGTCCAGAGCCCGGAGGCCGAGGCGCAGTTGAGCGGGCTGGTCCTGGTCGACCTGCCGGACCACGACTCGGCGGCCGTGCAGCACCGCGAGCAGGTGGACCGCATCCTGAAGCTCGTCGACGCGGTGATCTGGGTCGTCGACCCGGAGAAGTACGCCGACGCCGTCCTCCACGAGCGTTATCTGCGGCCCATGGCCGGTCACGCCGAGGTCATGTTCATCGTCCTCAACCAGGTCGACCGGCTGCCCGGCGAGGCCGCCCACCAGGTCCTCGACGATCTGCGGCGCCTGCTCGACGAGGACGGGATCGCCCTCGGGGAGCACGGTGAACCCGGCGCCACCGTGCTGTCGCTGTCCGCCCTGACCGGCGACGGCGTCGGCGAACTGCGCGAGGTACTGGGCCAGTTCCTGGCCATGCGCGGGGCGGCGGCCCGCCGTGTCGCCGCCGACGTCGACGCGGCCGCCGCCGGGCTGTGGCCCGTGTACGCCACCGGACGGCGCACCGGGCTCAGCGAGGAGGCGCGCGACGAGTTCTCCGCCCGGCTCGCCGACGCGGTGGGCGCGACGGCCGCGGGCGACGCCGCGGAACGCGCCTGGCTGCGCAACGCCAACCGCGCCTGCGGCACGCCCTGGTTGCGGCTGTGGCGCTGGTACCAGGACCGGCTCGACACCCCGTCGGGGCGTTTTCCCGCCCTGGGCCAGGTGGACGAGGAGGCGACCGCGCGCCAGCGCGTGGAACAGGCGGTCCGTACGGTGTCCGAGCACGCCTCGGCCGGACTGCCGGGGCCCTGGGCGCAGGCCGTGCGCGAGGCGGCGGTACGCGGATCGCAGGGTCTGTCCGAGGCGCTGGACGGACTGGCGACGCGTGCCGTGCTGCCGGGGCGTCCACCGCGTCCTGGCTGGTGGCCGGCGGCAGTGCTGGCGCAGGCGTGCATGACGCTGCTCCAGGTCGTGGGCGGGCTGTGGCTGGTGGGCCAGATCGTCGGGGTCATGGCGCCCAACCTGGGTGTTCCGGTGCTGCTGATGGTGGCCGGGATCGTCGGGGGGCCGGTGGTGGAGTGGAGCTGCCGGATGGCGGCGCGGGGGCCGGCACGCCGGTACGGCCTGGAGGCGGAGCGCCGATTGCGCGAGGCGGCCGCGGGGTGCGGGCGGGCCCGGGTGCTCGATCCCCTGGCCTCGGAACTGCTGCGGTACCGGGAGGTGCGGGAGCAGTACGGGAAGGTGTGCGGCACCGGGGTGGGCGTGGGATGAGCCGACGGGGGAGGGGACCTCGTTCACCCGTGTGAGTGGCGGGTTTTTCCACAGGTGGGCCGGTGGTCCACAGCGCTCGGCGGGCCCGGCCCGACGGAGGCAGTCTGGCTGTGCGGCGGTCGCGGCGAATGCGGCGAACGCGGTCGTGACAGCCGACGCAGCCGTACGGGACGGGCCCGTACGTGTATCCGCCCGTGGCCGGTGCCCGGGCGAGGGAGGGACGCACGATGAACGAGACGATGGTGTGCGCGGTGGGCAACGTGGCGACGCGCCCGGTGTTCCGGGAACTGGCGGCGGGCCCGTCGGCCAGGTTCCGGCTGGCGGTGACCTCGCGCTACTGGGACCGGGAGAAGAACGCCTGGACGGACGGTCACACCAACTTCTTCACGGTCTGGGCCAACCGCCAGCTCGCCACCAACACGGCGGCCTCGCTGAACGTGGGCGATCCGGTGGTCGTGCAGGGCAGGCTGAAGGTGCGCACGGAGAACCGGGAGGGCCCGCAGGGCCAGCAGGGCTGGGTCTCCGCGGACATCGACGCGGTGGCGATCGGCCACGACCTGGCGCGGGGCACGTCGGCCTTCCGGCGCGCGGCGAAACCGGAGACGGCGCTCTCGCAGCATTCGGAGCCGGCGGTCGCCTCGCCGCGAGGTCCGGAGCCCGACTGGGAGACACCGGCCGAGCATGCGGAGGCTTCCGGACAACCGCTCGGGGAACCCGCCGTGGTGACATGACGTCACAGGTCGAGAGACCGAACCGACCAGGCATCGGGCGACCGGCCGGCCGGACCGGGACTCATCGACGGATCCACCTGCGAACGAACCGGTGGATTTGTCGATAAGCCCTGCTCAAGGCCGGTCGGGGCGATAACGATTCCGAGTCGGATCGGTCACCGACCTCACGACCGGGAAAGTGCGCCTCGGCCGGTCCCTAGGATGCCGAACACGGCTTTCGGAGCCGCTGGTTCAGCTGGTGGGACCTGGCCCCCCACGCCAACGGGTCCTGCTCGAAGGGGAATTCTGTGTCTTTCGCGTTCTCTGGGTTCTCTGGACACTCGGTCACCACCGGGCGGTCCGCTCGCGGGTGGGGTGCGGCCCGTCTCACCGCCGGTGTGCTGGCGTCCGGGCTCGCGGCGGCCGGTGTACTGACGGGGGCCGGGACGGCTGCCGCCGCCGACGACGGCTCCGCTCCGCGCGGCCAGGGCGGAGCGGTCGCGACCATCGGCGGTCTCAAGACGTACGGCGAGGCCGTCGTCCACGGGGAAGACGGTGACCAGCGGGTGTCCGCGGGCCTGTTCGAGATGTCCGTGGAGGGCGGGGGCACCCTCCAGACGTACTGCATCGACATCCACAACCCCACGCAGAAGGACGCCCGTTACCAGGAGACGCCCTGGAGCGGCACCTCGCTCGGCACCAACAAGGACGCCGGCAAGATCCGCTGGATCCTTCAGAACTCCTACCCGCAGGTCAACGACCTCGCGGCCCTCGCCCGGCACGCGGGCGTCGGCTCGCTGACCGAGCAGGACGCGGCGGCCGGCACCCAGGTGGCCATCTGGCGGTACTCGGACGGCGCGGACGTCGACGCCGCCGACCCGAAGGCCGAGAAGCTCGCCGACTACCTGGAGAAGAGCGCCCGCGACCTGCCGGAGCCCAAGTCGTCGCTGACCCTGGACCCGGCCGCCGTCTCGGGGCACCCCGGAGGGCTGCTCGGTCCGGTGACCGTGCACACCGACGCGGGCACGGTCACCGTGACGCCGCCGGCCGACGCGGCGACCAGCGGGGTGCGGATCGTCGACAAGACCGGCAAGGTCCTCACGTCCGCGCAGAACGGCAGCGAGCTGTTCTTCGACATACCCGAGGACGCCACGGACGGCTCGGCCGCGCTGACCGTGCAGGCGTCGACCACGGTGCCGGTCGGCCGGGCCTTCGCCTCCGACAGCCGCAGCCAGACGCAGATCCTGGCGGGCTCCAGCGAGTCCACGGTCTCGGCCTCCGCGACCGCGACCTGGGCCGACCGGGGTGCGATCCCCGCGCTGGCGGCGCACAAGAACTGCGCCAAGGGCGGGGTGGACATCACCGCGTCCAACTCGGGCGACAAGCCGTTCACCTTCGAGCTCCTGGGCTTCCAGCACTCCATCCCCGCGGGCGGTTCGCAGACCGTGACGATCCCGCTCCAGGAGGACCAGGCATACGACTTCACGATCACCGGTCCCAACGGCTTCGCCCAGCGCTTCACCGGCCTGCTCGACTGCCGGACCCAGAGCGGCGAGAGCGCCCTGTCGGCCCAGACCCTCAGCGAACCGAGCCCGGCGACGGTGGGCGGCGGCGGTGTACCGACCGGCGGTACCAACCTCGCCGCCACGGGTGGCGGCACCGCCACTCCGATGATCGCGGGCGTGGCCATCGGCCTGGTGGTCATCGGCGGAGCGGCCCTGGTCCTGCTCCGCAAGCGCGAGACCGAGACCCAGTCGGAGGACTGAGCGGCGGGGGCGGGGGACGTCCGGCCCGCGGGCGCGGCCCGGAACCCCGCCGCCCGAACCACCGGCGGAACTACCGGCGGAACTACCGACCCGGCGGGACCGCCGACCCGGACGGACCGCCCTCAACGCTCTCGGTACTGCCGGCGCGCCCGGTGATCTCGGCGCTCCCGTTGCTCGCGTCGTTCTCGGTGATCTCGTCGAGGAGGCCGCGGACGAGCTTCTCGATCTCGTCGCGGATGGGGCGGACGGCGTCGATCCGGCGGCCCGCGGGGTCCGGGAGGTCCCAGTCGAGGTAGCGCCGGCCGGGCAGGACGGGGCATGCGTTCCCGCAGCCCATGGTGATTACCACGTCGGACATCTGGACGTCCTCGGTGGTGAGCACCTTGGGTACCTTGGTGGAGAGGTTGATGCCCACCTCGGACATGACCGCGACGACGGTCGGGTTGACCGAGGAGACGGGCGCGGACCCGGCGGACCGCACGTCCACGCGGTCGCCCGCGAGACGGCTGAGGAAGGCGGCGGCCATCTGGGACCGGCCGGCGTTGTGCACACAGACGAAGAGGACGGAGGGTCTTCCGGAGGGGGAGGTCATGGGGAGCGGTCTTTCGGGAGGACGGGATTACGGGAGGACGGGATCAGGGGAGTGAGCGGAGACCGGGGGACGGAGCGGGACGGAGTCCGAAAGGGGACGGTCTATTTCCTGCTGTCCGCCGGGGCGGTCAGTCCTGGGGAGGTCAGGAAGGCGGTGAGGCGGTCGAGGGTGTCGGGCAGGACCCAGTAGTAGACCCAGGTGCCACGGCGCTCGCAGTCGTCCAGGCCGGCCTTGCGCAGCAGCTTGAGGTGATGGGAGATCGTCGGCTGGGAGAGGTCGAAGGCCCGCTCCTCCCCGAGGGTCGGCTCCGCACCCTCAGGACAACAGCCCCCGACGTCCGACCCCTGCCCCACCACCACAAGCTCCTGCTTCGACATGTATCTATATTGGCACCCCGCGCTCCCCACGAACAGTCACCAGCACTACACAGTGAACCTGCCGCGGACTTGCGCTTGGAAATGCCGCAGAAGTGAGAGTCGCGAGAATGCGTCAACAATGGAAAACGACTGGACCTACAGGTTTCTCAGGTTAATTCTGCGAAGGTCGCGTTCCGGGCGCCCGGCGCCAGTCGAAGAACTCGGGCTTGAACCACACGGCACCATCACTCAGGGCTTCGGTGCAGGGCCTCGACGGTCCAGCGCCCTCGGATCAGTCGGGCGAGCCGAGTCGGGCCGGCCCGTTCGGCGGTGAGGCTGGTGACCGCGTAGACGGCCTTGAGGCTGATCTTCCCGGTCTCGCACCCGGCATGACCACGCCGAAGTCCTCCCCGAAGGGGATATGGGTGATATCTGCCGTAAACTCTCTTTTGGTTCCTCCGTGCTACCCAACGCACCCAAATGCAACCGCCAGTTGATCCCCAACACCATGGCGAGGGACACTGTCTGGCGGATGCGTGTTCCCGGCCGAGTGGCACTCGCTTCGGTGTCCTCCCGTGCAGGTCGGCGGAGGCCATTCACCCTAAGATTACTGGGCAGTTGACCTCGGGGTTTCGTGGTAGCGTCCTTGTTCGCAGGGACAGTGCAACCTGAAAGGGAAATCGTGAACACGGAGAAGATCGCCGCTCGCCGCCTTTCGCTGGAAGAGGTGACGAAGCTCGGCGTGAAGGACAGGATCTTCGTTTCTGCCGACGCGGCAGAACTCAAGCTTCCCGACTGCTATGTCCCTGCTTTTCTGACCAAGTCCGGTGAGGATTTCGAGGGCGGCTCGATCACGGTGAGGACCGTGTTCCAGGAAGAGGTCTCCTGTCTTCCCGACGACGAGAATGAAGCCGGAATCTACTTGGCCGACGAGAACGGCTCGGTGACCATCGAGGTCCTCCAGTCCGCCGGTGTCGTGCTGGACCTGGCACTTTTCGTCCCTGGTGGGGACAAGGGGGCCCTCACGGCCCTTTACGCCGCGGCCCGGCAGGCGTTCGGCGCCGACATCGTGCAGATCTGGCGCCAGGGCCTCAAGGAGGTTCCCGACGTGAAGGTCGACATCTTCGAGGAGCAGATTCTCCGGGGGCGCAAGGGGGGCGACAGTCCCAAGCGTGACCGTCGCGCGATCGACACCTACCCCACCCGTGCGGACTTCATCGAGTTCTCGGCGGGGTGGAAGCCGGTCGTTGAGATTCACCGGCCGGTTGTTGACGACACCCCGACCATCTGAGGCGGCGTTACCTCTCGGTCTCGGCCTGAGGGAACGCCGGGAACGCATGCGCCTTCCGTTCCGCTCGATGGCCTCGTGAGGCAGTCCGCCTGACCGAGATCAAAGCCTGAAGTTATTCAGCGACAGCCTCAGGGCTTCGGCGTAGTCGAGTGACGTCCACTTCGTGCTCGGGCGAGGCCGAGGAGCGTGAGGGGTCGGTGGGCGTCACGCGCATTGCGGCGACGGCCGGAGGCGATGTTCTTCGCGCCGTTCAGTCGCAGGGCGCCGACCGCGAGGTCGCGCCAGGTCGCCATGGCGGGGGGTGCGCTGTCGGTCCGCCACCGCGCACGCGGTCAGGTCGAGCACGACGGCCGGCGCGTGCCGCACTCCTCGCAGCCGGATCATGCATGGTGTGCAGCACCGGCCGTCGGTCGACGCTCGCCGCCACCAGGTGTTCCGGAAGCCCGGAAGGGGCGTCGATCATCACCCTCCGGTCACCGATGACCTCCACGCCGGGGCCGGCTCGCAGGAGCCACCGGTGAAGCCGCAGGTCAGGGGCGCTCGACCATACGGGTTTCCATCCAGGGGTGGCGGTCAGGCAAGATGGGGTGTATCTGCCCACTGCCTGATTTCAAGCTGCCGGACGGTTTCTCTTGGCTGAGTTCATTTACACCATGCGCAAGGCGCGCAAGGCGCACGGCGACAAGGTGATTCTCGACGACGTCACCCTGAGCTTCCTCCCGGGTGCCAAGATCGGCGTCGTCGGTCCGAACGGTGCCGGCAAGTCGACCGTGCTGAAGATCATGGCGGGGCTGGAGCAGCCCTCCAACGGCGACGCGTTCCTGTCGCCCGGCTACACCGTCGGCATCCTCCTCCAGGAGCCCCCGCTCAACGAGGAGAAGACGGTCCTGGAGAACGTCCAGGAGGGCGTCGCCGAGGTCAAGGGCAAGCTCGACCGGTTCAACGAGATCGCCGAGCTGATGGCGACCGACTACTCCGACGCGCTGCTCGACGAGATGGGCAAGCTCCAGGAGGAGCTCGACCACGCGAACGCGTGGGACCTCGACGCTCAGCTGGAGCAGGCCATGGACGCACTGGGCTGCCCGCCCGGCGACTGGCCCGTGGCCAACCTCTCCGGTGGTGAGAAGCGCCGCGTCGCGCTCTGCAAGCTGCTCCTGGAGGCGCCCGACCTGCTGCTCCTCGACGAGCCCACCAACCACCTCGACGCCGAGTCGGTGAACTGGCTGGAGCAGCACCTCGCCAAGTACGACGGCACCGTCGTCGCCGTCACCCACGACCGCTACTTCCTCGACAACGTCGCGGGCTGGATCTGCGAGGTCGACCGCGGCCGGCTGCACGGCTACGAGGGCAACTACTCCAAGTACCTGGAGACCAAGGCCACCCGCCTCAAGGTCGAGGGCCAGAAGGACGCCAAGCGGCAGAAGCGGCTCAAGGAAGAGCTGGAGTGGGTCCGCTCCAACGCCAAGGGGCGCCAGGCCAAGTCCAAGGCCCGTCTCGCGCGGTACGAGGAGATGGCCGCCGAGGCCGACAAGATGCGGAAGCTGGACTTCGAGGAGATCCAGATCCCGCCGGGCCCCCGGCTGGGCAGCGTCGTCGTCGAGGTGAACAACCTCAGCAAGGCGTTCGGCGAGAAGGTCCTCATCGACGACCTGAGCTTCACCCTCCCGCGCAACGGCATCGTCGGCGTCATCGGCCCGAACGGCGCCGGCAAGACCACCCTGTTCAAGATGATCCAGGGTCTGGAGACGCCGGACGGCGGCAGCATCAAGGTCGGCGAGACCGTCAAGATCTCGTACGTCGACCAGAGCCGCGAGAACATCGACCCCAAGAAGACGCTGTGGGCCGTCGTCTCCGACGAGCTGGACTACATCAACGTCGGCCAGGTCGAGATGCCCTCGCGGGCGTACGTCTCCGCGTTCGGCTTCAAGGGCCCCGACCAGCAGAAGCCGGCCGGAGTGCTCTCCGGCGGCGAGCGCAACCGCCTCAACCTCGCGCTCACCCTCAAGCAGGGCGGCAACCTGCTGCTCCTCGACGAGCCGACCAACGACCTCGACGTCGAGACGCTCTCCAGCCTGGAGAACGCGCTGCTCGAGTTCCCCGGCTGCGCCGTCGTGGTCTCCCACGACCGGTGGTTCCTGGACCGGGTCGCCACGCACATCCTCGCCTACGAGGGTGAGTCGCGGTGGTTCTGGTTCGAGGGCAACTTCGAGTCGTACGAGAAGAACAAGGTCGAGCGGCTCGGCCCGGACGCGGCGCGTCCGCACCGTGCCACCTACAAGAAGCTGACCCGGGGCTGATCTTGCGGCACATCTACCGCTGCCCGTTGCGCTGGGCGGACATGGACGCGTACGGCCACGTCAACAACGTGGTCTTCCTCCGCTACCTGGAGGAAGCCCGTATCGACTTCCTGTTCCGTCCGGACAAGGACTTCCGGCAGGGGTCGGTGGTGGCACGCCACGAGATCGACTACAAGCGGCAGCTCGTCCACCGGCACGCGCCAGTGGACATCGAGCTGTGGGTCACGGAGATCAGGGCGGCGTCCTTCACCCTCACCTACGAGGTGAAGGACGGCGACACGGTCTACGTCCGGGCCTCGACGGTGATCGTGCCCTTCGACTTCGAGGCCCAGCGCCCGCGCCGGATCACCGCGGAGGAACGCGACTTCCTCGCGGAGTACAGGGACGAGGAGGAGGCCGTCGCCGCATGACGGTGCTCCAACTGGCCGACGAGGGGGAGGCGGCGGATCTCGCCGCCTTCCTCTCCCGGCTGCTGCACTACGACCGCGGCGCCGCCGTGCGCCTCCAGGCCGCGGGCACCGTGCTCGCCGTGTTCGGGCGACCGCCCTCCTTCGAGGTGCTCGCCGTGCGTGCGGTGCGGCTGGCGAAGCCGTACGAGAAGGGGCTGGACGCCACGCTCGACGTGACGGTGTCCGCGGGTGAACTCCTGGAGTCCGTGGACGAGTCGGCCGCCACGGCCGGCGTTCCGGGGGCGGTGACCGGGCCGCCGTGGGCCGGTGTGCTGCCGCCGCGCGGCGGCTGGCGTCCCGAGCCCGGACTGCCCGCACCGGACGCGCTGCGCGCCCTGGTCGGCGCGGTCGTCGCCGAATTCCGTTCCCGTACGGGCGAGTTGCCCGAGGAGTGGCGCACCCGGACGGAACTCGACCGCATCGGGCGCGACATCTGGTCCCGGACGGTGGGGGAGACCGGCCTTCCCGTACGGGCCGTGCACGCCGCGCAGTCCCTCGGGTTCCTGCGGCCCGGCTCCGCCGAGCGCCCCGGGCTGTTCTCGTCGGGAGCATGGCTGCGGCTGCGCACGCCCTACGGCTCGATCGCCGTCCGCCGGGCGGGCCTCGGCTCCCTGGGCGTCACCGTCAACGCCCACTGAGCGGCGCCGGTCACCCGGCGCCGCTGCCCGGACTCCGGACCTCCCGGGGTCCGGTTCGGAGGGGGCTCGGCGCGGCTCAGTCCGGGGTGTTGATCATCGAGGCGGCGGCGTACGTCAGATAGTCCCAGAGCGTGCGCTCGTGCTCCTCCGACAGGCCCAGCTCCTCGACCGCGGTCCGCATGCGCGCGAGCCAGGCGTCGTGCGCGGTCCGGTCGACGGTGAACGGGGCGTGCCGCATGCGCAGCCGGGGGTGGCCGCGCTGCTCGCTGTACGTCGTGGGGCCGCCCCAGTACTGCATGAGGAACAGGGTCATCCGCTCCTCGGCCGGACCGAGGTCCTCCTCGGGGTACATCGGCCGCAGGACCGGGTCCTCGGCGACCCCCTCGTAGAAACGGTGCACGAGCCGACGGAAGGTCTCCTCCCCGCCGACCTGCTCGTAGAAGGTCTTCTCCTGAAGAGTGCCGCGCCGAATCTCTCTCACCCCTCCATCGTCTCAGACGAGGTGGCCCAGGACTCAAGGCCTAGGACCGATCCGGCGGGGCCGTGACGGGCGGCCGTGACGGGGGCGTCGACAGGGAGGCCGGGGCAGGGGCCGTGAGGGGGCCCGTGACAGGGGGCGCCCGGCGCCGCACAGTGGACACATGGGCGTACACGCTCCGGACCGGGACGGCCGGGGGATCGCCGGGGCCGCGCGGGACGAGCTGGTGCGGGTGATCGGGGCGAGCGGGGCCTGGGACCGCGACCCCGTCTGGCGGGAGGCGTTCGCCGCCGTGCCCCGGCACCTGTTCGTGCCGTACTACTTCACCGGAGGGCTCGGCGGGCTCGGCGGCCAGGAGTGCCGCTGGGGCGGGGACCCCGATCCGCGGGCCCGGGAGAACTGGCTGCGCGGTGCCTACGCCGACGTCCCGCTGGCCACCCTGGTGCGCGACGGCGAACTGCTCTCCTCCAGCAGCCAGCCCTCGCTGATGGCGGTGATGCTCGCCGAACTGGAGGTGGCCGACGGCGACCGGGTCCTGGAGGTCGGCACCGGCACGGGCTACAACGCGGCCCTGCTCGCCCACCGGCTCGGCGACGACGACCTCGTCACCACGGTCGACCTGGACCCGGAGATCACCGAGTCGGCCCGGCGCCACCTCGCGGCGGCCGGACACCACCCGGTCGTCGTCACCGGCGACGGCGCGCGCGGAGTGCCCGAACGCGCCCCTTACGACCGGATCATCGCCACCTGCGCCCTGTCGGCCGTCCCGCGCGCCTGGCTCGCCCAGTGCCGCCCCGGTGCCCGCGTCCTGGCCCCGATGGCGGGCGGGCTGCTTGTGCTGACCGTGCGGGACGCCGGGCACGCCGAGGGCCGCTTCCTGTCCACCCCGGCCTACTTCGTGCCGCTGCGCGGCGGCGGTACGGCACACCCGGGGGAGGCGCCCGCCGAGGACGCGGAACCGGCCGGGGTGCCGCGCCGGGTCCGCGGCCACGAGCTGTTCCGCTTCCTGCTGGCGCTCTGCCGCGGCGCGCTCGCCCCCGCCGAGGCCTACACGCTGTGGGAGCGAGCGGGCAGGCCCGAGCGGCGGCGGTACGGCGTCACGGTCGACGACGAGGGCGAGCGTGCGTGGCTCGACGACCCGCGGGGGCCCGACGCCTGGCCGCTGCCCGAGCCGTGAACCCCGCGGCCCCTGGTGCCCTCCTCGCCCGGTGGCTCAGCCGCGGCGGACCGTGATGGTCGTCCAGGCGCCCACGTGCACCCGGTCGCCGTCCTGGAGCGGCACGGGGACGAAGGGCTGGATGGGCTCCTCGCCGCCGTTGACCGTCGTGCCGTTCGTCGAGTTCTGGTCGACGACCGCCCAGCTGCCGTCCGGCTGCTGGACCAGCACCGCGTGCTGGTGCGAGACGCCCGGGTCCTCCGGCGGCACGGACAGGTCGATGTCGGGGGTGTCGCCGGTGGAGTGGCGGCGGCGGCCGATGGTGACCTGGTTGCCGGTGAGCGTGCGCCGCTGCTCGGGCGAGTAGGCGGGCAGGTTGAGCCCCGCCGCCTCCGGGCCGGAGCGCTGCATCATCGCCATGAAGTAGTCGCGGTCCGGGCCGATCGTAGCCGTCCAGGTCGCCGGGCCCTGCGGGGCCTGAGGGAAGACGGGACTCGGCGGCGCCTGGGTGCCGCCGGGCTGCGGATAGCCGTAGCCGCCGTGGCCACCGGCCGGGCCGGCGGGGCCCGCGGAGGACGGCGGGGAGATCACCCAGTCGTCACCGCCGCCGAAGGACGGGCCCCCGGGCGGGCGGCCGGTCTCCTGCGGGAACGCGGGCGGCGCGGGCTGCTGGTACCCCTGCGGGGCGCCGCCGGCCGTGCCGCCGGGACCGGGCTGCCCAGGGCGCGACGGGTCGCCACCGAAGGCGCCGGGCGCACCGGGCGCTCCCGGACGGCCGGGGCCGGGCGGGCCGGGAGGCGCGGTGGGACCCTGTCCGCCGAACCCCGGGGGGCCACCCGCGCCCGGGTACTCACCGAAGCCGCCGGGACCACCAGGACCACTGGGACCACCGGGGCCAGGACCGCCGCCGAAGCCGGGAGGACCGCCGGGCCCACCCTGGCCGCCGAAGCCCTGGGGCCCGCCGGGACTGCCAGGCCCGCCCGCGCGCCCGTTGCCGCGGTCGTCGCCGAACGGCGGCGGACCCGACGGGTCGCCACCGAAGGGCGGGATCGGCTCGGCCGGCCGGTTGACCTGCGAGGGCCGCGAGCCCTGGTACTCGTAGGAGTCACCGCCGCCGTAGGACGGGCCGGGCGGGGTGAAGCGCTGGTTGGGCGCGGGCTGGCGCGGCGGCGCGGCCGGGGTGTACGAGGTCGCCGTGTTCGTCAGGAAGTTCCACCGGCACTCCTCGCAGAACGGCGCACCGCCCTCACGGGGCGTACGGCACTGCGGGCACAGCTCGGGGTCCGGCACGGCGGTCAGGTGCGGGCGGCCCTGACCGCCGGCGGGGCCGGGCGGCGGGAAGCCGTAACCGCCGGGGGGCGGTGGCGGGGGAGGCGGGGGTACGGCACCGGCCATGCGGTGACCGCAGACCTCGCACCAGTCGTCGGAACCCGACTGGTGTCCGTTCGGGCAGGTCGGCATGTCGGGGCGTCCCTCTCTCTGTCAGGGTCTTCCTGAGTCGACCGTCGTCACTTCTTCACGCGGACGGTCTTGGTGGACCGCGTCTCGAGAGTCATCTCGTCGGCTTCCTCGACCCTCGCCTTCAGTCGCACAGTACCCGTCGCGGCGTCGACCACGTCCACCACCTTCGCAAGCAGTTTCGCAGTATCCGCGTTGCCGGAGGCGCCGGCGAGCTGAACGGCCCGGCCCAGTTTGGCCGTTGCTCCATCCATATCGCCCGCTTTGCGAAGGTCGAGCCCCTGCTGGATGACCTGGGCGAGTTCGGCCTGCCCGGTGTAGTGGGCGACTTGGGGATTGATCGAGGTCGAGGCGGCCATGTCGTCGGTCCACACGGCCCGTACGAGACCCTGCGCGCCCAGGTTCTGCGTGCTGCCGTCGGGTTGCGGCACGACCAGCGAGATCCGCGCGGCCAGCATCTCCTGGCCGATCCCGGCGGCGGGCACCTCGACGCACAGGTGGTAGTCGCGGGACTCGTCGCCCCAGGAACCGATGGGGTAGTCCCCGGCGCGCGGGCCCGCCTCGGTGCGGCGGCCGGTCAACTCCTCGACCGTCGGTGCCACTTGCTTGACGTACCGGATGGTCGTGCCCACCGGGGTCCACACCCGCAGGGCGACGTCGGCGACCTCCTTGCCCATCGCCGTCTCCATCATCCGGGTGAAGTCGTCGGCCAGGCCCGCCGGATCGGCCACGATGTCGGCGGTGCCGAGCAGGGCGGAGGCGATCCCTGTGACCTCTTTCACCTCCCAGTCGGTGCCCACGCCGCGCGCGTCGCACGTGAAGCGTCCGGCGCAGGCGTCGAGGGCGGCGCGCAGGCTCTCGGACGTCTCGTGCTCGTTGCGCCCGTCGGTGAGCAGGATGCCGTGCCGGATGGCGACGTCCGCCGTGGACAGCAGCCGGTCGGCGAGGCCCAGCCAGGTGCCGATGGCCGTGCCGCCACCCGCGCTCAGCCGGCGCAGCGCCTGTCTGGCCTGCTCGCGGGTGGTGGCGTCGGCGACCGCGAGCCGCCCGCCGCCGGGGTAGACCTCCTTGGCGAGGTGCGTGCCCCCGATCACCGCGAAGTGCACGCCGTCGCGCAGCGTGTCGAGCGCGGCGGCCGTGGCGTCGCGCGCGTTGCGCATCTTCGTCGGCGGGTAGTCCATCGAGCCCGAGCAGTCGACCATGATCGCCACCGCGGCGGAGGGGCCGTCGCCCGGCGCGTAGAGGTGGGGCGCCGTGACCGCGCTCCCGACCGTCCCCCCGCCGGTGGACGTCACGGTGACGATCGCGTTGACCTCACGGCCGCCCTCCGGCAGGTACTCGTTCTGGTACACGTCCACCGAGAACTGCGGCACGTTCGACTTCGAGAAATTGGCCATGGCTGTTCTGCTCCCCCTCTGCGTTCCACGGACCGTGGGCGACCTCCGTGCGCGGGCCGGTCCCCTCCGGCCTCGCGCGGGCCACCCCGTGTGCGGCTAGCGTGTCCCTCTGTGTCCTCTGTGCCCCGTGCGGCCGTTATGGGTGGCCTCAGCCCGATCCTGCCCCGGCCGACGGGGCCGGGAACGGCAGCACGGCCACTGTTACGTTGTCGTGGCCCCCGCCGTCCAGCGCGTGGCCGACCAGCACGCGGGCCGCGTGCAGCGGGCGCGCGGCGGCGTCGAGCGGCACGGCCTCGGCCATCTCCTCGGCCGTCTCCGCGTAGTTCCACAGGCCGTCCGTGCAGACCACGACCGCGCCGGGCCGGTCCGGCTTGAACGACGCGGTGTGCGGCTCCAGTTCGTAGGCGTCCGCGCCCAGCCAGCCGGTGATCGCGTGGGCGCGCTCGTCGGCGTACGCCTCCGCCTCGCTCATCAGGCCGGCGGCGACCATCTGCGCGGCCCACGAGTCGTCCTCGGTGAGCCGGGCCGCGGGCGCCGCGCGGTCCACCGGCACCCAGTAGACCCGGCTGTCGCCGACCCAGCCGACGACCAGCAGCCCGGCGGTGACCACCGCGCCGACGATCGTGCACGCCGGGGCGTTCTGGTGCGGGGTGTGCTCACGGGCCTCGGCCGGCTCCGCCACCAGCGCGTTCACCGCCTGCGACGCGGCGACGATCGCCTCGTGCAGGGCCTGCTGCGGATGTGTGCCGCGCGGCAGGGCGGCCTGCAACGCGGCGGCGGCGGCCCGGGACGCGGCGAGCGACGCCTCGTCCGGGCGGGTCGCCGAGGACACGCCGTCGCAGACGACGGCCAGCGCGGCCGGCGCGCCGTCGGGCAGCGCGGTGTGCGCCACGGCGAAGGCGTCCTCGTTGCGGTGGTGGCGCAGCCCGCGGTCGCTGACCGCGGCGACCGGGCCCGACTCCTGCTCCATGTGGTCGCGTTCGCGGGGCTGCGCGTGCCCGCAGTTCTCGCAGTAGCCGTCGTCGTCGACGCGGCCCGCGCGGCAGGCCACGCACATCTTGGTCTCCTTCGAAGGAGTGGCGGTCACCCGGGGATCGGGTGCCTGGAGCGGGTAGTCGTCCGGCTCGGGCGGCCGGTCGAACCGTACACCCGGTCCCGCCGCCTGGGGCGGGACCGACGGCAGCGGCGGGACCGAGGGCAGCGGCGGGATCGACGGCAGCGGCGGGATCGACGGCGCGGACAGGGGGGCGCCGCCCGAGTCGGTGCCCGGCAGATCGGTCGGCAGATGCACCGCCCCCGGCGTGTCGGAGCCGTCGGGCGTGGAGGCCATCGGCCAGTCCACGCCGCGGTCCGGGGCGCCGAAGCCGCTCATGGTGAGCGTCGGGTGGTCCTGGGGCGGGGCGGGCACCACCGAAAGGTCGTACCCGCACGCACCGCAGAAACGGTCACCCGACTCGAGCGGCTCCGCGCAGCTCGGGCACTTCGACAGTGCGGCCTGCTGGGGCATCTGCGACATCAACTACACCCACGTCCGAGGGCGGTAACGGTTGGCCCGTTCCACCAGGTCGATCCTCTCCTCGCCGCCGGTCGCGAGCCGGGCCAGCGTGCGGTACGAGCGTTCCAGACCGAAGCGGAGTCCCCGCTCGTCCAGTCCGCTGCCGAGGAGCACCCGTCCGCCGACGGCCTGCTGTGCGCCCTGGCCCCCGGAGAGTATCCAGTCGAGGGCGCTGCCGAGGACCTCCGCCGACAACTGCTCGCGTCGCGCCGGGTCGAGACCGTACGCCTCCAGGGCCTCCACCTGGCCCGCGGCGGCGGTCAGGTCGTCCAGGAACGGTACGTCGACGGCGGTCGCCGTACGCTGTCTGAGGCGCGCCCGAACGGTGGCCACGCGGGCGGCGGTGCAGTGGACGGACGACTCGGGCACCGACTCCAGGGTCCGCACGGCGGCACGGCGGTCGCCCGCGGCGAGTTGTACGCGGGCGAGGCCGAACGCCGAGCTCACGAAGCCCGGGTCGGTCGACCACACCAGCCGGTAGTACTCGGCCGCGTTGTCCAACTGGCCCAGCACCTCCGCGCACAGGCCGAGCGCCAGCTTGGGCGCGGTCTCGCCCGGGAACGCGTCGTAGACGGCGTCGAAGGCGAGCGCGGCGACCTCGTGGTCCCCGGTGACCAGCGCGGCCACGCCCCGGTGCCACACCACCCGCCAGTCGTCGGGCCGTTCGTCCTCCAGTTCGGCCAGTGACACCAGCGCGGCGTCGGCGTCGCCGTTCTCCAGCAGGGCGCGGACCTGCCGGAGCCGGGTCTCGACGGTCTGTGCCGGCGCGGCCGCGAGGGCGGCGATCAGCTCACCGGGCGCGGAGGCCATCAGCCCCGCCAGGAACCCGGCGTTGGGGTCCGTCGGGTCGACCAGGGGGACGGGCAGCGCGAGGGCGGCGGGCGCCGCGGCGACCGGCTTGACCAGTCCGGGGGTCTCGGGAGCGCCGGATGTGAGATCGCCGGGGGCGTGCCCGCCGGGCGTGTCGCCGTGGGCGGGGGCACCGGCCACCGAGGACACACCACCGTGCGCGGTGCCGTCCCGCGCGGGTGCGACGGGAGCGAGCGCACCGTCGGGTGCCGTTGCCTCGTGGGAGGAGCCGGCGGACACGGCTCCGTGCGCGGTTCCGCCCCGCGCGGGTGCCGGGACGAGGGCCCCGGAGGCGCCGCCGGACGCGGCCCCGGCCGCGAGGACGCCGCCCGCTGCCGTACCTCCCCGGCCCGCCACATGGGTCGCGGCCGTGGTGAGGGGGGAGCCGGGCACCGGGGCGGTGCCGGCCACCGGCTTCGGTGAACCCCCGGGAGCCGAGGGGGAGCCGAGCCCCCGCGGCGCCGTGCCCGCCGCCGCGAGCGGCTTGCGGCGCAGCCGGCCGAGCCGGGACGGCCGGGCCCCCAGCCGGGACACGTCGCCCTCCAGACGGGGGAACAACTCCGTGTCCGTGACCCTCAGCTCGGGGCCGAACAGGGTCGAGAGGGCCGGGCGGGGGCGGGACGTCTGGAGGGAGACCACCTCGCGCAGGACACCCGTCAGCTGCTCCGCCATCTCCTGCGCGGAGCCGAACCGGCGGGCCGGGTCCGGATCGGTGGCCCGCACGAGGAGCCGGTAGAACGACTCGTACCGCCGGAACACCTCGATGCCGTCCGGGTCGGGCAGCGAGTCCACGAACACGTTCGTGTAGCCCTGGAAGTCGAACGTCAGCACGGCCAGCGTACGGCCCACTGTGTACAGGTCCGAGGCCACCGAGGGACCGACCTCCGCGACCTCCGGCGCCTGGTAGCCGATCGTGCCGTAGATCGCCGACTCGTCGTCGTCCATCCGCCGCACCGCGCCCATGTCGATCAGCTTCAGCTGGTCCTCGGTCTGGATCGCGTTGTCGACCTTGAAGTCGCAGTACAGCAGGTTGCGGCTGTGCAGGTGGTCCAGCGCCTCCAGCGCCTCGATGCCGTACGCGCACGCCTGCTCCACCGGCAGCGGCTCCCGCCTGCCCTCCGGCGTGCGGCGCGCGTTGGCGATCTCCTTGAGCGACTTCCCGCCGACGTACTCCATGACGATGTAGCCGTCGAGCGAGCCCGTGCGCTGGTCGAGGTGCTCCACGAAGTTGTAGATCCGCACGATGTTGGCGTGCTCGATCTCCGCGAGGAACCGGCGCTCCGAGATCGCCGCGGCCATCGCGTCCTGGTCCCCGGTGTCCAGCAGACCCTTGAGGACCACCCACCGGTCGGAGACCGCGCGGTCCACGGCCAGGTAGATCCAGCCCAGCCCGCCGTGGGCCAGACAGCCCACCACCTCGTACTGGCCGTGCACGACGTCCCCGGCCTTCAGCTTGGGCACGAACGAGTAGGGGTGCCCGCACTTGGTGCAGAAGCCCTCCGTGCGCCCCGGCCGGTCCCCGCGCGAACGCCCCACCGGCGCACCGCAGTCGGAGCGCGAGCAGAACCGCTTGCGCTCCGGGACCTCCGGGTTCTCCAGCACCATCGCGCGCGGGTCCGGACGCGGCACCTGCGGCACCGCGACCAGGCCGGCGCCCAGCCGGCCGCGCCCCGACGACCCGGCCGAGGAGCCGGAGCTGCGCACCGACACCGAACGTCCGGTCGACGTCCCCGACACCGACCGCGACAGCCGCCCCGACACCGAGCGCCGCGACCGCGACGAGCGCGACGACTGCGACGACGTACGCGCGCTGCGCCCGCTGGAGCGCGAACTCCCGCTGCCCGACGAGTCCCCGCCGCCCCCGGCGACCCCGGTCGGCGGCGAGCCCACCGAGCCCGTCGGGGACACCACCGGCGCGAGCCCGCAGGTGTCGCAGTACAGCTCACCGCCGCCGACGTCCTCGTACGACCCCTCGCAGCCCGGCCGCTGGCACGGCTGCCCCGGCCCGCTCATGGCCGATCACTCCCCCCTCGGTCCTGCGGCCCGCCCTGCTGCGGCACCCGCTCCCCGCCGAACTGCTCGGCCGCCGCCCGCTGGTAGCGCAGCACGGCCTCCTCCGCGACCCGCAGGTCGCAGGGCGCGCTCCACAGCATGCGGCGCGCGGCGTCGTACCGCTCGATCAGCAGCGGATCCTCGGCGAGCCCGTGCCGGGCCACCTTCGCCTTGTACGCGTCGAGCCTGCCGCGCAGTTCCGCGCGGACCGCGAGCGGCGCGGTGACCGCCGTCAACGACTCGCGGGCGCGCAGCAGTTCGTCCTCCGCCTTCTCCTCCAGGGACTCCAGGAGCGGGGACAGCCGGTGCCACTGGGCCGACCTGCGGTACTCGGCGGCCGCCGCCAGCTGTTCCTGGAGCACCGTGGGCGGGCCGCTGACCACCGGCACCTCCGTCGCCGCGATCTTCGCCAGGACCTCGCCGCGCGCGGTGCGGGCCTCGGCCAGCGTACGGTCCGCGCGCGAGAGCACGTCCCGCAGCCTGATCAGCCGCGCCTCCGCGTCCTGGCGGACCGTCAGCACCGCGTCGATCTCCCGGCGCACGTCCTCCAGGGCGCGCGCCTCCCGGTCGTACACCCCGGTGTCCGGACGGCCGCCGCCCGGGGCCGAACTGCCCCGCGCCGGCACCCAGAAGGCCAGCGGGTCGGAGATGACGTCCTCGCGCAGCCTCGTCAGCGTGCGCGTGATGCGCTCCAGGTCGTCCCCCGCCGGGTGTTCGCCGGGGCGCACGCCCACCGAGTGCGCGAGCCTGCGGGTGCGCTGGAGCTCCGCGGCCAGTAAATCGATCCGCGCGGGCAGTGCCGACCACACCGCGTCGGCGGTGACGACCGTGTCCAGCGAGCTCGCGTACAGGTCGTTCATCCGGTCCACCAGGCCCGCCAGCGTGAACCGTTCGCTCAGCCGCCCCCCGGCCTGGAGCAGTCCGGGCGCGTGCGCGGCGGCCAGGGCGCTGTCCGCGACGGTGACCGACTCGCCGTGCAGCAGCTCCGTCAGCTCCACCAGGTCCTCGCGGCTGGACCAGCGGCGCCGGGCGCGGATCTCACGGGCGTGGCGCAAGGCGTCGGTGTACGCGTCGAAGTACGCCCACAGCAGCGTGATCGACGCCTCGGTCGCCGCCCAGCGCTCCTTGGTCGTGCCGGTCAGTTCGGCTCCTTCGAGGAGTCGGCGGCCGGCGTGGTCCTGAAGGGCGAGGAGCGAGGTCTCGATCGCCTCGTGCTCCGCGCCGAGCCGCGCCAGCGCACGGTCCACATCGTCCCGGTCCAGCACCGGCCCGGCGGGGTCCGTGCCGCCCATCGATCACCTCTCGCTGCTGTATGGGTCCTTGTCGGTCCGTTCGTCTGGAGTACTGCCCGAAGATCGCCCGCCCGACGCGCGTCAGCCCGTGCGCAGGTACTGCGGCGCGGGGGGCTCCGACGCCTTCGCGTCCTCGCCCAGTGTCGCCGACAGCCAGCGGTCGTACGACGCCTGCCAGCCGTCCGCGCGGTAGTCGACCAGGATGCGGTTGACCCGGCGCACCAGGTCGTCCGCGTCCCGCTTCATCGCCACGCCGTAGTACTCGGTGGTGAACGCGTCGCCCTTGAGCTCGACCGTCGGGTCCTGGGCGGCCTGGCTCGCGGCGAGCGCGCCGTCGGTGACCACCGCGTCGGCCTCGCCGAGCTGGAGCCTGACCAGGCAGTCGAGCTGGTTGGGGACGGTGAGGGTGATGTCGGTGGAGGCCGGCAGCCGGCCCGTCTTCTTGTCCTCGGCGAGCTTGGCGTACGCCGTCGAGCCGGCCGCCGTGCAGATCCGCTGCCGGGCGAGCGAGTCGTTGTACCCGGTGACCGGCGACGACTTGGGCGCGAGCACCTGCTGACCCGTCTTGAAGTACGGGGCGGAGAACGCGACCTGGCCGACGCGGTCGCAGGTGATCGTCATGGTGCGCACCACCATGTCGACCCGGCCCTCCTGGATCGCCGTGATGCGCTGGCTGGTGGGGATCGCCTTGAACTGGACCGCGTCCGGGTCGCCGAGGATGTCCTGGGCGATCCGGTGCACGAGGTCGATGTCGAAGCCCTCCAGCTGCGCGTTCTTGTTGTTCGGGTTGCGGTAGCCCCAGCGGTAGCTGTTCTGGTCGACGCCGACGATCAGCTTGCGCTTGGCGCCCGTACGGGACTTGATCGCGTCGATCGTGGGGCCGTCCGCGCCGGACGGGGCGAGCGTCTGCTTCTCCGGGTCCTCGCACGCGTCGGCGCGCGCCTGGCTGCCCGTGGCGAGGCCGGGGCCGCCGGTGCGCGGCGCCCCGTGCCGGTGCGCCTGGGTGAGCGGCAGCAGCAGCGCGCACGCCAGCGCCAGGGCGCACACCACCGCCATCGCGCCCACGCCGCCCCAGCCCCGCAGGGAGGCCCGCAGCCTGCCGGGCCGCGGGGCCGCGTCCCCGGGGCGGTCGTCGTCACCGCGAGCGAACATCGCCGTGTCCCCTCTCACCGGTACTCCGAAAGCCGGCGGCCTATGCCGAGCACCGCGCCGGCCGCGCCGAGGACGGCGAGGACGGCGGCGCCGACGGGCAGTCCGGTCATCGCGCCCAGGCCGTCGCCGGCCGAGCGCCTGAACTCGTTCTCCTCGTGCGTCAGCGCGCGCGCCAGGTTGGCGTCCACGCTGTCGAAGCACTCGCCGGTCGCGTCCTTGGCGCCGATGACCTTGTCCAGGGCCTGCTGGTAGTTGCCGTTCTCGTCCTCGGCGCGGGCGGAGGAGTGGCGCTGCTTCCACACCGTCATGTTGCCCTGCGCGGCCGTCACCGGCCCGCTGCCCGCCGTGTCGTCGGCGAGCCGCCGGGCCTCGGCGAGGCCCTTGCCGAGGGTGTCCATGTCCTTGTCGAAGTCGTAGTAGTAGGCGTCGTACGTCTCGTCGCCCACCTTGATCGTGTCGGCGCCGCGGGCCACCAGGCTCAGGTTCTCGTTGCCGCGCGCCTTCAGGGAGGCGATGCGGGCGTCGTGCAGCACGTTGAGCGAGCGGACGCTGTTGTCGTACGAGCCGTTGAGGTCCGCGCGGGCCACGGTGTGCCCGACGACCAGCCACAGCAGGACCACCGTCGCGGTGGCCGTCGCGGCGACGAGACCGTGGTTGAGGACCCGGTTGGTGCGGCGGTAGCTGCGGTGCTGGGCCCATGCGAGCGCGCCGAGCGCGAGGACGCCGAGGGCGATGGCGGCCCACGGGTAGGGCGTCGCGTCGCCGTAGTCGGCGCGCAGCCGCTGGTTCTCCTTCTTGTACAGGTCCTCGGCGGCCGGGAGCATCTGCTTCTGCATCACGTTGTTCGCGTAGCGCAGGTACGCGCCGCCGACCGGGTAGCCCTGCCGGTTGTAGGTGCGGGCGCGCTCGACCAGGCCCTTGTACTGCGGCAGCAGCGTGTTGATGCGTGAGATGGCCGCCGCCGAGGGCGAGTCGGGCTCCGAACTGGCGGCCGCCGTGACCAGCTTGGCCGCCGCCGTGCGGATGTCCTTCTCGTACCGGTCGCGGGTCTGGGCGCTCTCCTGGCCGCCCGCGAGGAAACCGCTGGAGGCGGCCGTGTTGGCGTCGGCGAGGGAGCGGTAGATGTCGGCCGCGTCCGAGCTGAGCGGCTGGCTGCTGTGCAGTACGTCGTCGGCTGCCGCCGTGCGTTCGGTGGCCTGCCAGGCGGCGACCGCGCCGAACGCGACCACCAGCAGGGCCAGCAGGGCCCCGATGACGCGCAGCCGGCCCGGCTCGGTGGTCGCGGCGGCGCGCAGCCGGTCGGCGCCCTCGGCGAACGCCGTACGGCGGGCGGGCGCGGGCGGGCGCGGTACCACCGCGCCGGGCACCCGTGCGGACGGTGCCGGCCGCGCCGGCACCGAGGGCGCGGCGGACGCCGGCTCCGCTTCCGGCGGCGCCGCACTGCTCTTGGGCGGATGTGCCACTTCGACCTCCCCCGGGGTCATCCGTCGCCGCCAAGTATCACCGCCGGCACCGACATCCGCACCGGCCTTCACCGCTTCTTGATCGGCACGTGGCGAACCGTTGCCGCGGCACACCCTCTGTCCATGAATACGCTGCGGAAATCGTTTCGGTTCCCCGGTGCCCGCGCGGCCGGCCTCAGGACTCCCAGTGGGCCCGCGCCCGCTCCTGCGCGGCCGTTCCCGCGGCCACCCGGTCCAGCCCCAGCAGGGCCGCGCCGAGGACCGGCGGGGCCGTCACGATCCGGGCCACCGCCTTGGGGGCGCGGGCCGCCAGCAGGTTCCGTACGCCGTCGTCGAGCCGGGGGTGCCCGGCGGTCAGCACTCCGCCGCCCAGGAGCACCGGGGTCTCCTCGTCCAGCAGGTCCAGCCGGGTCAGGGCGACGACGGCCATGGTCACCACCTCCTCGGCCAGCCGGTCGACCAGCGCGCGGGCCACCGGGTCGCCGTCCGCGGCCGTCGCGAACAGCACCGGTGTCAGTTCGTGCCGGCGGGCGGTCGGCAGCCGCTCCAGGTGCAGCGCCTCGATGAGGGCGTACATGGTGTCCAGGCCGAAGTGGCCGGGCAGCGTCCGTGTCAGCGCGGTCGGTTCCCCGCGCCCGTCCTCCGCGCGGGCGGCGTGCCACAGCGCCTCCTCGGCCAGCCCCCAGCCGCCGCCCCAGTCCCCGGAGATGCGGCCGATCGCGGGGAAGCGGGCGGTGCGGCCGTCGGGGCGCATGCCGACGCAGTTGATGCCGGCCCCGCACACCACGGCGACCCCGCGGGGCTCGGCGACTCCGGCGCGCAGGATCGCGAAGGTGTCGTTGCGGACCTCCACCGAGCCGCCCCACGCGCGGGCGTGCAGCGCGGCGGCCAGTTGTTCCTCCTCGACCGGCAGGTCGGCGTTGGCCAGGCACGCCGAGACATGGGCGACGGAGGTGACGCCGGCGGCGGCGTAGGCGCGCGTGACGGCGTCGGCCAGGGCGTCGACCGCCTCCGTCACGCCCACCGCGGGCGGGCGGAAGCCGCCCCCGCGCGCGGTGGCGAGGACCGTGCCCTCCCGGGTCAGCACGGCGACGTCGGTCTTGCTGTTGCCCGCGTCGATGGCGAGGACACTTGCGGTCAGGCCCACGCGAGGTGCTCCCGGTTGTGCGCGATCAGTCGGTCGGTGAGGGTGTCGGCGTACGCGTACTGGCCGATCAGCGGGTGGGCGAGCAGTGCCCGGAACACCCGGTCCCGGCCGCCGCGCAGCGCCGCCTCCAGGGCCAGGTCCTCGTACGCCGTCACGTTCGCCACCAGTCCCGCGAACAGCGGGTCGACCTCGGCGACGGGCAGCGGGGCCGCGCCCTTGGGGCCGACCGCGGCCTGCACCTCGATCACCGCGTCGTCGGGCAGGAAGGGCAGCGTGCCCCGGTTGTGGGTGTTGACCACCTGGTGGGGGGTGCCGCCACCGCCGAGCAGGGCCGCCGCGAGGTCGACGGCCGCCTCCGAGTAGTAGGCGCCGCCCCGCTTGGCGAGCAGCGCGGGCTTCTCGTCGAGCGCCGGGTCGCCGTACATCTCCAGCAGTTGCGCCTCCATCCGCGCCACCTCGGCGGCCCGGGACGGCTTGGTGCGCAGTTCCGCCACGACCTCGTCGTGCGCGTAGAAGTAGCGCAGGTAGTACGAGGGGACCACGCCGAGCCGGTCCAGGAGGGGGCGGGGCAGCCGCAGGTCGCCGGCGATGGCGTCGCCGTGCTCCGCGAGCAGGCGCGGCAGGACGTCCTCGCCCCCGGGGCCGCCGAGGCGCACCCCGGTCTCCCAGGTGAGGTGGTTGAGGCCCACGTGGTCGAGGTGGACGTCGTGCGGGGTGGTGCCGAGCAGGGCGGCGAACCTGCGCTGGAAGCCGATCGCCACGTTGCACAGCCCGACGGCCCGGTGCCCGGCCTGGAGGAGGGCGCGGGTGACGATGCCGACGGGGTTGGTGAAGTCGATGATCCAGGCGTCGGGGTTGGTGCGGCGCACCCGTTCGGCGATGTCGAGGACGACCGGGACCGTGCGCAGGGCCTTGGCGAGGCCGCCCGCGCCGGTGGTCTCCTGACCGATGCAGCCGCACTCCAGCGGCCAGGTCTCGTCCTGCTGCCGGGCGGCCTGACCGCCGACGCGGAGCTGGAGCAGCACCGCGTCGGCGCCCTCGACGCCCGCGTCCAGGTCGGAGGTGGTGGTGATCCGGCCGCCGTGGCCCTGCTTGGCGAAGATGCGGCGGGCCAGGCCCCCCACCAGCTCCAGGCGGTCGGCGGCCGGGTCCACGAGGACGAGTTCCTCGACGGGCAGGGTGTCCCGCAACCTGGCGAAGCCGTCGACGAGTTCGGGCGTGTAGGTCGAGCCTCCGCCGACCACGGTCAGTTTCACTTTGGTCAACCCTTCACTCCGGTGAGCGTGACGCCCTCGACGAACGCCTTCTGGGCGAAGAAGAACACGAGGATCACGGGGGCCATGACCAGTACGGTCGCGGCCATGGTGAGGTTCCAGTCGGTGTGGTGGGCGCCCTTGAAGGACTCCAGGCCGTAACTGAGCGTCCAGGCGCCGGGGTTCTCGGACGCGTAGATCTGCGGACCGAAGTAGTCGTTCCAGGCGTAGAAGAACTGGAAGAGCGCGACGGCCGCGATGCCGGGCCGGGCCATCGGCAGCACCACCCTGAGCAGGACGCGCAGGTCGCCGCAGCCGTCCACCTTCGCCGCGTCCAGGTACTCGTCGGGAATGGTCATCAGGAACTGGCGCAGCAGGAAGATGGAGAACGCGTCGCCGAACGCCATCGGGATGATCAGCGGCCACAGGGTGCCCGAGAGGTCCAGCTGCTTCGCCCAGAACAGGTACATCGGAATGATGACCACCTGCGGCGGCAGCATCATCATCGAGATCACCAGCATGAGTGACAGGTTCCGGCCCCGGAAGCGGAACTTGGCGAGCGCGTACGCCACCGGGATCGACGACACCACGGTCAGGACGGTGCCGAGGCCGGCGTACACCAGCGTGTTGCGCCACCAGGTGAGGAAGCCAGGGGCATTGAGCACGGACTTATAGTTGCCCCACTCCCAGGTGTGCGGGATCAGGTCCCGGCTGAGCGCCTGGGTGTCGCTCATCAGGGAGGTCAGGAGGACGAAGACGAACGGCAGGACGAAGAACAGCGCGGCGGCCACCCCGAGGGCGTGGACCGCCACCCACTCCAGCAGGGCCCTGCGGCGGGCGGTGCGCGCGGCGCGGGACACCGGGGTGACCGGTTCCAGGGGTGTGTCGAGCACTTGGGTCATGATCAGTCACCTGTCCCGACGAGACCGCCCCGGCGCCGCATCAGCAGCGCGGTGAACGCCATGGACAGGGCGAACAGGACGAGGGCGACGACACACGCCGAGCCGTAGTCGAAGCGCTGGAAGCCGAGGTTGTAGACGAGTTGGGGGAGGGTGAGCGTGGACTTCTCCGGATAGCCGGGCTCGAACTGGGTGCCGGCGCCCTGGATCACGCCCGAGGCGACCTTCCCGGCGATGAGCGGCTGCGTGTAGTACTGCATCGTCTGGATCACGCCGGTGACCACGGCGAACATCACGATGGGCGAGATGTTCGGCAGGGTGACGTACCGGAAGCGCTGCCAGGACGAGGCGCCGTCCAGTTTCGCCGCCTCGTACTGCTCCGTGGGGACGTCGAGCAGCGCGGCCATGAAGATGACCATGAGGTCGCCGATGCCCCACAGGGCCAGCAGGGTCAGGGCCGGCTTGGACCAGGAGGGGTCGTTGAACCAGCCCGGCGCGGAGATGCCGGCCTTCTCCAGGATCGAGTTGACCGGGCCCGTACCGGGGTTGAGCAGGAAGGCGAAGGCCATGGTCGCGGCGACCGGCGGAGCCAGGTAGGGCAGGTAGAACAGGGTGCGGAAGACGCCCGTGCCGGTCTTGATCTTCGTGATGAGCAGACCGACGCCGAGTCCGAACACCACCCGCAGGCTCACCATGACCAGCACCAGCCACAGGGTGTTGCGCAGGGCGGGCCAGAAGTAGGGGTAGTGCTCGAAGACGTACGCCCAGTTCTTCGTGCCGTTCCAGGTCGGCGGCCGGAAGCCGTCGTAGTGCATGAAGGAGAAGTAGACCGTCGAGATCAGCGGGTACGCGAAGAAGACCGCGAAGCCGACGATCCACGGCGACATGAAGGCGGCCGTCCGCAGCGCCGCCCGGCGGTGCTTGGACGCGAGGGTGACGCCGCTCATCAGCGGGCCTGCGCGATGTCCGTGTCGATCTGCTCGGCGGTCTTCTTCAGGCCGGCCTTCAGATCGGTGACCTTGCCGCTCTCGTAGTCGTAGCCGAAGTTCTGGATCGTCGTGAGGTACACACCGCCGTTGACGGAGGCGGGCGACGTGGTGGAGTCGGGGTTCGCGGCGATGTCCAGGAACGTCTTGAAGCGCTCGTCGTACTTCAGGTCCGGGGACTTGAGCGCGGCCAGCGTGGAGGGCACGTTGTGGATGGCGTTGGAGAAGCCGACCACGGCGTCGGTGTCCGTGGTGATGTACTTCACCAGCTCCCAGGCCGCGTTCTGCTTCTTGCTGGTGGCGGCGATGCCGGCGATGGTGCCGGTGATGTAGCCCTTGCCGTACTGGGCGGCCTGGTCGTCGGGGACGGGCAGCGGGGCCACGCCGATCTCGAACTTCGGCTTGGCGTCCAGGGCCATGCCCAGGCGCCATTCGCCGTCGAGCTGCATGGCGACCTGACCGGTGTGGAAGGGGTGCTTCGGGCCCCACTCGTCACCGAGCTTGGAGCGGTAGGTCTCCAGCTTCTTGTAGCCGCCGAGTTCGTCGACGAGCTTCTTCTGGAGGGTGAACCCGGCCTCGAAGGCGGGGTCGGTGGCCAGTTGCGACTTTCCGTCCTTGCCGAAGTAGGTCGGCGAGAACTGCCCGAGGTAGTGCTCGGTCGTGGTCTCCCAGCCGTGGTAGTTCGGCATGAAACCGAGCTGCTTGTAGCTGTCGCCGTCGTCGACGGTCAGCTTCTTGGCGTCGGCCTCGAACTCGGACCAGGTCTTCGGCGGGGCGGTGATGCCCGCCTTCTCGAACGCCGTCTTGTTGTAGTAGAGGCCGTAGGCGTCGCCGAGCAGCGGCACCGTGCAGCGGTCGCCCTCGAACTGGGTGTACTCGTTCATCGCCTTCGGGAAGGTCTTCTCCGGGTCGACGCCCGCCTTCCGGAAGAACGGGTTGAGGTCGACCAGCGCGCCCGAGGAGCAGAACTTGCCGACGTTGTTCGTGGTGAACGAGGAGATGACGTCGGGGGCCTTCGAACCGCCCGTGCGCAGCGCCTGGTTCATCTTGTCGTCGGTCATGTTGCCGACCACGTTGACGTGGATGTTGGGGTGGGCCTTCTCGAAGCCCGCGATCAGCGACTTGACCGCCGCCACCTCGTTCGGCGCGCTCCAGGCGTGCCAGAAGTTGATCGTGGTGTCCTTGGAGGCGTCGTCCGAGGCGCCGGAGTCGGACTGGCCGGTACAGGCGGTCAGCAGGGCCAGCGAGGCGGTGAGCGCGGTGAGGGCGAAAGCCGTCTTTCGGGCGGCTGAGGGTATGGCTTCGGGCATGGCGGGGTCTCCCTGGGACGGGCGGTGGAAGGGGGATGAGGCCGTGCGGGGGGCTCAGCGCGAGGTGTCGAAGACCTCGTCACGGGTGGTGGCCAGGGCGCGCTCCAACGCGCCGCGCAGCACCGGGTGTTCGCGTACGTCGCCGACGACGAGCCGGGGGCGGGGCGCCGCCAGCTCCTCCAGTTCGGCCTGGACGAGGCCGCGCAGCACCTCGCCGCCGGAGGTGAGGGCGGTGCCGCTGAGGACGACGAGTTCGGGGTCGAGGACGGAGACGAGCGAGGCGAGACCGGTGGCGAGCCGGGTCGCGTAGGCGCGCAGCAGCTCGCGGTGGGGGCCCGAGGCGTGGTCGGCGGCGCGGGCCACGAGCGCGGCGGCGGCCTCGGTGTACGGCCCCGTCGGCACGTCCTCGATGCCGAGTTCCCGGGCCAGTCGGGGCACGGCCTGGGAGCCGGCGAGCTCCTGGTAGCCGCCGCTGTTGGCCTTGGTCACCTGGCGGACCAGGGGTGCGCCCGGCACCGGCAGGAAGCCGACCTCGCCGGCGCCGCCGGTCCAGCCGCGGTGCAGTCGGCCGCCGAGGACCAGGGCGGCGCCGAGACCCTCCTGGCTCCACAGCAGCACGAAGTCCTCGTGGCCGCGGGCGGCGCCGAGGCGCTGTTCGGCGAGGGCGACGAGGTTGACGTCGTTCTCGTACTCGACGGGCATCGGCAGCGCTGCGGCGAGGTCGTCGAGCAGCGCGGGGGAGTGCCAGCCGGGCAGGTGGGAGGCGTAGCGCAGCCGCCCGGTGTTCGGATCGAAGGCGCCGGGGGTGCCGATGACGAGGCGGTGGACGTCGTCGCGGGAGAGCCCCGCGGCCTTCACCGCGCCGTCGAGGGCGTCGGCGACCTGGCGTACGACGGGCTGCGCGGGGCGTCGGCCGGGGGTGGGCAGTTCGTGCTCGCCGACCGTGCGTCCGGTGACGTCGGCGACGGCGGCGCGGATGCGGCCGGGGGTGACGTCGAGCCCCGCGGCGTACGCGGCGGCCGGATTGACGGAGTACAGCTGGGCGTTGGGCCCCGGCCGGCCCTCGCTGGTGCCGGTGGCCAGCACCAGCCCTGCGGCTTCGAGGCGGGCGAGGAGCTGGGAGGCGGTGGGCTTGGACAGGCCGGTGAGCTTGCCGATGCGGGTGCGTGACAGGGGGCCGTGCTCCAGGAGGAGGTCCAGGGCGGCACGGTCGTTCATCGCGCGCAGGACGCGTGGGGTGCCCGGCGTACCGGCGGATCCTGCCATGCGGGTCGACACCTGCCTTTCCGGCTGCCCACCTTCCCAGTGCCCGGCCGTGACGTCCACCCGTGATCACTGTTAGGAAAGTTTCCTATTGGGTGGGAGGAACGTAAGCCAGCGCGCAGCGGGCGTCAATACACGTCACCCCCGCGGCAACACGTTCGTTACCTCGGGGGCGGGTGGCGGGCGGTGGTCAGGACCGGCTACTTCGTCGGCGGACGCTGCTGTGTGATCGGGGTCGCCGCCAGGGACTGCGGGGAGGCCGCGTCGTTGAAGGCGGAGGGGGCGCCGACCGCCGCCGACGGGTCCGCGGCCGCCTCCTCGGGAATGGCCGTCTCGCCGCCCACGATACGGATGGAGGCCGCGTCGAAGGCGCGCTTGACCCGCCAGCGCAACTCCCGCTCCACCGACAGCGACTTGCCCGGCATCGTCTTCGCCGAGAGCCGCACCACCATCGAGTCGATCAGCACGCTGTCCAGGCCCAGCACCTCGATCGGGCCCCACAGCAACTCGTTCCAGGGCTCTTCCTTGGTCATCTTCTCGGCGACCTCGTCGAGCGTGGCCTTGACCTTGTCCAGGTCCTCGGAGGCCCGGACGGTCACGTCCACACCGGCCGTCGCCCAGCCCTGGGAGAGGTTGCCGATCCGCTTGACCTCGCCGTTGCGGACGTACCAGATCTCGCCGCCCGCCCCGCGCAGCTTGGTCACGCGCAGGCCGACCTCGATGACCTCGCCGGAGGCCACGCCCGCGTCGATCTGGTCGCCGACGCCGTACTGGTCCTCCAGGATCATGAACACGCCGGAGAGGAAGTCCGTCACCAGGTTGCGCGCGCCGAAACCGATCGCGACGCCGGCCACACCGGCGGAGGCCAGCAGCGGCGCCAGGTTGATCTGGAACGTGGCCAGCACCATCAGCGCCGCCGTGCCCAGGATCAGGAAGCTCGCCACCGAGCGCAGCACCGAGCCGATCGCCTGCGAGCGCTGGCGCCGCCGCTCGGCGTTGACCAGCAGCCCGCCGAGCGCGGTGCCGTCCACCGCCTGCACGGTCCGGCTCATCCGGTCGATCAGCTTGGTGATCGCCCGCCGCACCACCACTCTGAGCACCGCCGCGATCACCAGGATCAGCACGACCCGCAGGCCGATCGCGAGCCAGGTCGACCAGTTCTGCTCGACCCAGCCGGCGGCGTTCGTCGCGCCCTCCTGGGCGTCCTGGAGCGTGGGGACCGTCGGTGCCGGCGACTCCGTGTCGGACGGCGACGGTGACGGACCGGCGGCCAGTAGGACGGCGGACAAGGACACGGCAGGTACCTCCAGGTGCGTGCTGCCCGGGACCGGTTCGGCGGTCTGGTCGTACGGAAACGAGTGTCTCGGGTGGGCGGGAGCACGGAAAGGACACCGGACGGGCAGAACCACCACACTAACGGGGCATTGTGCGCGCTTCGCGCGATGCGCCCAGGAGAGACCGGGCTCACGCGGGCTTGAACAGGTGGCCGCCCGGGGGATGAATGCAGGTGTGGTCGAAAACACTCCCAGCCCGTTACCGGGACATGGTGGCGCTTCCACCAGGCATGAGGGGAGACTGACTACGGATCGTCCCGGCGCGAGCCACGCGTCGCCGGCGTACAAGGAGGCATCCGTGCCGCATGTCCTGGTCCTCAACGCGTCGTACGAGCCGCTCGGCGTCGTACCGCTCCGCCGCGCGCTCGTCCTCGTCCTCGAGAACAAGGCAGTCTGCCTCGAGGAGTCCGGCGCCTTCATGCACAGCGCAACCGTCACAGTCCCCGCACCCAGCGTGGTCCGGCTCAAGCGATTCGTCCGGGTTCCCTATCGGGGGCCCGTTCCTCTGACCCGTCGCGCCCTGTTCGCCCGCGACGGGGGCCGGTGCATGTACTGCGGTGGCGTCGCAACCAGCGTCGACCACGTCATCCCGCGCAGCCGCGGGGGCAAGCACGTCTGGGACAACGTGGTGGCGTCCTGCCGCCGCTGCAACCACGTGAAGGCCGACCGCCACCTCGTCGAGATCGGCTGGCGGCTGCGCCACAAACCCGCTCCGCCCACCGGTCTGGCCTGGCGCATCATCGGCACGGGCCATAGGGATCCGCGCTGGCTGCCCTACTTGCAGCCGTACGGCGCGGACGACGCCATGGCCCGGATCGACGGCATCTCCGCCTGACGATCCGGGCCTTCGTTTCGCCCCGCGGCCCCTCGGCCGCGGGGTCCACCGGCGCGCCCGACCCGCCGGAGCCGCCGGGTCACAAGACGGGCAACCCCGCCGGATCGCAGCGGGCGACCGCACCGAAGTACGCCGACAACCAGTCCCGGCGCTCCTCCTCGCCCAGCGACTCCAGCCGGGCCCGCGCCGCGAGCCGCCGCTCCAGATCGTGCCGCCGCTCGGCCGTGCCCCGGGCGTCCAGACCGTCGAAGTACGCCTCCTTCGGATGCGGCGCCAGATGGTGCAGCACCGCGTCACCCGCGACGCGCAGCCGAGGGTCGTCGCACTCCGCGCCCCGGGTCAGCGCCATGGCCGCCTCCCACGCGTACCGCCGCGGATCCGTGAGCCGTCCCCGCACGACCGACCAGCCGACCGGCGTGAGCATGGGCAACTGGACCTCGTCCCGGCGCGGCTCGCCGAGGCGGTCCTCCCAGCGCACCGGCAGGTTCCGTACGCCCTCCAGCTTCCCGGTGACACCCGACAGCGCCTCGCCGACCTGCGGGAGCAGGCCCGGATGACGGGCGTTGACGCAGACCGCCGGGGCCACGGAGGTGTCGCACACCTGACGGCGGGCAGGCGGATCGGTGCGCCACAGCCCGTCACCGGTCTGCACGAGCAGCGCGCCCGCGGCCGCCGCGGCGGCCAGCGGCAGCAGGGCCGTCGCCCGCCGCTGCGCCGCGCACGCCAGCACGGCCGCTCCCGCGAGGCCCGCCGTCCACACGGCCAGGACCGCCGGCTGCCACCACACCGGCACGGCGTCGCCGCCTCCCGGCGCGAAGGCCGGGTCGAGAGCCGCGGCCGGGCCCCCGTTCGCGTAGATCGGGAGGCTGAGGGCCAGATATCCGGCGATCGCCACCAGCGGGGCCGCGAGCCGGGAGGGCACCGCGCGTCCCACCGCATGTCCCACCAGGACCGCCGCCACGAGCGCCACCGTGTCCGCCGGGACCGACGCGAGACGGGGCCCGCCGCCGGGGGCCCAGGGCCAGGTGGCGAGCAGGGCCAGGGCCACGACGGCCAGATGGCCGGCCGCCGTCCACAGGGCGACGGGCAGGGCCGAGGCCAGGAACCGGGCGAGCGGCGACCGCACCGCCGACGCCAGCACCTCCTCGGTACGGTGTCTGCGTTCCCGCCCGCCCTGCCAACAGCCCGCGGCGGCCGCCAGGGGCAGGGCGACCAACTGGGCGGAGTGCAGCCTCCCGACGGTCTCCGCCCAGTCCCCCTGCCAGCTCGCCGGGGACCCGGCGAGCACCCCGCCGACCACCACCAGTACGGCGCCCCCGGCCCAGGGCCCCGGTCCGCGCAGCACCTCGGCCCGCAACGGATGCCGCCCGGACCCCGGTCGCGGACCGACGCCGCTGCTCGGGATCGTCACCGTGTTCCTCGGGGTCGTCACCATGTCGTCTCCTGGGGGTTCGTGCGGGTCCTGTGGGCCCTCAGGGCCGCCGTGTAGCCGCGTTCCACGGGGTGGTCGCCGGGGAGGTCCGGGTGTGCGCCGAGGGCGCCGAGGCCGGCCGGGGTGCCGCGGTAGGCGACACGGCCCCCGTCGAGGAGGGTGACCTCCGTGCAGGCGGCGGCCACGTCCTCCACCAGGTGCGTGGAGACCAGCACCGTCGCCGAGGTGCCCAGGTCGCGCAGCAGCGCCCGGAACTCCACGCGCTGCTCGGGGTCGAGACCGGTGGTCGGCTCGTCGAGCAGCAGCACACGCGGCTCGTTGACGATCGCCTGGGCGACGCCGACCCGGCGGACCGTCCCGCCGGACAGCGTGCGGATCTTCGCGTCGATCCGGTCGGCGAGCCCGACCCGCGCCACGGCCCGCTCGACCGCGGCCGGCGCATCGGCCGCGGGCAGCTCCTTCAGCCAGGCGACGTACGCCACGAACTCACGCACCGTGAACCCTCGATAGTGGCCGAACTCCTGTGGCAGATAGCCGAGTCGGCGACGGACCTCGGTGCGGTGCCGGGCGTCGTCCACGTCCCCGCCGAGCAGCTCCACCCGGCCGCCGGACGGCCGCGCGACCGTCGCCAGCACCCGGATCAGCGAGGTCTTGCCCGCCCCGTTGGGACCGAGCAGCCCGTGCACACCCGTGCCGAGCGCCAGGTCCACCCCGTCCAGCGCGACCGTCCCGCGGTGCCGGACCCGCAGCCCGCTCACCCGCACGGCAGCCCCGTCCCCCTCGGACACGGTCGTCGTCTCCTCCTTGTCGTCTTCGGACACGGTCACCACGGCTCCGGTCGGTCGTAGGCGGTACGGCGGACGGCCACGACGGCGGCGCACAGCACGGCCGCCGCCGCCCAGGCACCCTGCGCCGGGGCGCCGTCCACCCAGCGGGCCAGCTGCCCGGCCAGCCGGGAGCCGAGCGCGCCGCCCGGCGCGGCGAGGGCCGGCGCGAGGACGGCGGCCAGCCAGCAGCCCCCGGCCACGGCGGTCCCGGTCCGGCAGCCGACGTACGAGCCCAGCGCCAGCGAGCCCAGGGTCAGGGCCAGCCCCGGCAGCAGCCAGGCGGCGGCACCCGGGGCGCCCGAGACCGGCAGCAGCAGCCCGGCGAGGGTCAGCAGCGGCAGGCTCACCACGAGGACGGCGGCCGTCCGGGTCAGCGCCAGCCGCAGCCCGCCCGACGGCGTGGCCGCCGCGATCTCGTGCAGGGGGTCGGCGTGCGGCCCGTAGGACAGGGCGACCCCGGCGACCGGCACCAGCGGCGCCACGGCCAGCAGCAGCGTGTGCGCGGCGGCGACCTCGCCCCCGTGGGCCAGGGCGAGCGCGCCGGCGGCGACGAGCAGCAGGGCGGGGAACCAGCCGCCGCGCACGGCGGGACCGGCGGCCCACAGCAGCCGGGCCACTCGCCGCCCGCCCACCCGCCCGAGGCCCCGCGCCCCCGCCTCGCGGATGTCCGCGAGGACGGTGAGGGGGCGGCTTCCGGGTGCGGCGGTCCGCGCGGTCCACGGGAGCCGTGCCGGGCGGTGTGCGTGCGGGTGGCCGAAGCCCCCCGCCCCCCTCCCCGGCTCGCGCACACCCGCGGTACCGGCGCCGTGCCGGGCGGCGAGCACTCCGAGCCGGGCGGCCCACGGCGGCCGTGCCGGGCGGTGTTCGTATGGGTGGGGAAGCGGGTCCGGCGCCGGGGCCGCGGCCAGGACCGCCCGCCGTACGTCCGCGAGGACCGGCCCCGCCGCCGTCGCCCGCACGGCCGCCGACACCCGGGCCGCGCACGCCCCGCAGCGCTCCAGATGTGCCTCCAGGGACCATGCCTCCGGGTCCGGCAGGGTGCCGTCCGCGTACCGGGCGACGAGGTCGCCGCGGGCGTGCCAGGAGCCGGTGTCGTCCGGGTTTCTGCTCATGCCGGGCCTCCCGCCGGGGCCGGGCGCACCTGGGCCAGGGCCGCGCGCAGTTCGGCGCGGGCGCGCAGGGCGCGGGACTTGACGGTGCCCTCGGGTATGCCGAGCAGCCGGGCGGCCTCGCGGGTGCTCAGCCCGTCGACGACCGTGGCGCGCAGCACCTCGCGCAGCTCGGGGGAGATCCGGTCGAGGGCGGTGCCGACGTCGCCGTACTCCAGCCCGGCCAGCACCCGGTCCTCCGCGGACTCGTGCGCCTCCCGGGCGGTGGGCACCGGCGCGGTCGCGCGGGCCGCGCGCTCCTGGGCGCGGCGGGCGTCGACCAGGCGGCGCGCGGCGATGGTCCACAGCCAGCCGCCGGCCTCCTGCCCGCGGTGCCCGGCCGCCGACCGCCACACCGTCACGAACGTGTCCTGGACCACCTCGCGCACGACCTCGGGGTCCGCGCACCGCCGGACCAGCCGCGCGTGCAGCCATCCCGCGTGCCGGTCGTACAGCATGGCCATCGCCGCCGCGTCCCCCTCCGCCACGGCCCGCAGCAGCGCCGCGTCACCCGTTTCGTCCCGTTCGTCCTTCTCGCGGTGGCCCCCCACGGGGCGGAACAGTCTCACACCCCCTTTATCGACGGACCCGACGTCCTCGGTTCGTCGGCGGTTCGGTGTCGGGTCTTCCCAGGGGTTTCCTCCGGTTTCGCCGCTTCGGTGGGTGCGGAGAGTGCGGATGGCCCGATGGGGTAGGCCCCCTGTGTCCCGGCAGAAGCCATACCGATCCGTACGACGAGGAGGCCGCCGTGGCCGTATCGGTCCAGACCCCGCTGCCCGCCCTGTCCAAACGCGTGCCCCGCCCCTCCGGGGAACCCGATCTGCGGCTGTGCGTGTTCAGCGCGGAGAGCGCCTGCGCCGAGGCGCCGCTCACCAGCGAGCCGCCGCTGCCCGACGCCGAGCCCCTGACCAGCGAGCCGCCCCTGGCCGACGCCGCCCCGCTGACCAGCGAGTCCGACGCGCCCGCGGACGACCGCGGCCCGGGGCTGTAGATGGCGGCGCCCGGGCCTCACGACGAGGACCTGTCCCGGCTCGCCGAGCTGCACGGCGTCGCCACCTCCTACAGCCCCTCCCCGGACCGCACGGTCGCGGCGTCGCACACCGCGGTCGTCGCGGCCCTGGCCGCGCTCGGCGTGGACGCGAGCACCCCCGGGGCCACCCGGACCGCCCTCGCCGCCCGCGAACGCGAACTGCGCGAGCGGCTGCTCCCCCCGACCGTCGTCCACTGGACGGACGCCCCCGGCGACGCCCTGCCCGAACTGCCGCCCGGCACCCGGCTGCGCGTCGAGACCGAGCAGGGCGCCTCCCGCACCGACACCGCGGGCCTGCCGACCGGTGTCCACCGCGTCATCGCCACCGCCCCCGACGGACGCACCGCCGAGACCTGCCTCGTC
The DNA here is from genome assembly GCF_040638185.1 of Streptomyces sp. NPDC026672. Lineage (NCBI taxonomy): Bacteria > Bacillati > Actinomycetota > Actinomycetes > Kitasatosporales > Streptomycetaceae > Streptomyces > Streptomyces sp. NPDC026672. The sequence goes on along the minus strand of NZ_JBEZXS010000010.1, from coordinate 194,767 downwards.
GTCGCCCCCGCCCGGCTGCCGGAGGCCGCCGGACGCTCGTACGGACTGCTCGTCCAGCTCTACTCCCTGCTGTCCCGCCGCTCCTGGGGCATGGGCGACCTCGGGGACCTCGCCGAGCTGGCGAGCTGGGCCGGACGCACCGCAGGCGCCGGATTCGTGCAGGTCAACCCCCTGCACGCCGCCGTGCTCGGCACCCCCACCGACCCCTCCCCCTACCGTCCCTCCTCCCGCCGCTTCCCCGACCCGGTCCATCTGCGGGTGGAGGCCGTCCCGGAGTACGCCCACGTCGCCGACCGCGACCGCCTCGGCGCCCTGCTGGAGCGCGCCGAGACCCTGCGCGGCGCCGTCCTCGACAAGGGCGCGCTCATCGACCGCGACGCCGTGTGGGAGCTGAAGCGCGAGGCCCTGGAACTCGTCGTGCGGGAGGTTCCCCTCGGCCCCGGCAGGCAGGCCGCCTACGACGCCTTCCGCGCCGAGGAGGGCGAGGCGCTGGAGGACCACGCGACCTGGTGCGTGCTCGCCGAGACCCACGGCCCCGACTGGCACGCCTGGCCCGTGGAACTGCGCGACCCCCGCTCGCCCGCGACCGCCCGCGCCCGCGCCGAACTGCGCGACCGCGTCGACTTCCACACCCGGCTCGCCTGGCTCACCGACGGCCAGCTCACCGCCGCCCAGCGCGCCGCGCGCGAGGCGGGCATGCCGGTCGGGATCGTGCACGACCTCGCCGTCGGCGTGCACCCGGGCGGCGCCGACGCCTGGGCGCAGCAGGAGTACTTCGCCGCCGGGATGTCGGTGGGCGCCCCACCGGACGCCTTCAACGCCCGCGGCCAGGACTGGGGCCTGCCGCCCTGGCGCCCCGACCGGCTGGCCGCCTCGGGCCACGCCCCCTACCGCCACCTCCTGCGCGCCCTGTTCCGCTACGCGGGCGCCCTGCGCATCGACCACGTCATGGGCCTGTTCCGGCTGTGGTGGGTGCCCCAGGGACTCCCGCCCACCGAGGGCACCTACGTCCGCTACGACGCCGAGGCCATGCTCGCCCTCCTCGCCCTGGAGGCGTCCCGCGCCGGGGCCGTGGTGATCGGCGAGGACCTGGGCACCGTCGAGCCGGGCGTGCGCGAGACGCTGCACGAGCGCGGGGTGCTCGGCACCTCCGTGCTGTGGTTCGAACGGGATTGGGAGGGCGACGGCCTGCCACTGCCCCCCGGACGCTGGCGCGCGGACTGCCTCGCCACCGCAACCACCCACGACCTGCCGCCCACCGCCGCCCGGCTCACCGGCGAGCACGTCGAACTCCGCGACAGCCTCGGCCTGTTGACCCGCCCGCTCGCGGAGGAGCGCGCGGCCGCCGCCGCGGACACCGCGGAGTGGCTCGCCCTGCTCACCAGCCTGGGCCTGCTCGACACCCCGGCCGGGACCGACCCGGTGAGCGCCGAGGAGGCGGAGATCCGGGCCGTGCACCGCTTCCTGCTGCGCACCCCGGCACGTCTGGTCGGCGTCTGGCTGCCGGACGGCGTCGGCGACCGGCGCCCGCAGAACCTGCCGGGGACCTGGGACCAGTACCCGAACTGGCGGCTGCCCCTCGCCGACGCCGACGGCCGCCCCCTGACCCTGGAGGAGCTGACCGCGTCACCCCGGCTGCGCGCCCTGCTGGCGGTGGTGCGGCCGGTGGGGGAGCCACCGGCGGACGGCGGGTGAGGGGTGGGCGGGAAGGGCGGATTCCTCCCTGACGGCACCCCGGACGCGCGGCCCTCGGGGGCGTTGGATACGTTGGGCACCGTGGACAAGAAGAACGCCCTGCGCGCCGGCGCCCTGGCCGCCGGTACGACGCTGATGATGCTGCTCATGTCGTCCCCCGCGCTCGCGCTCACGCGCGACGACGGCGACGACCCCGGCACGGGCCTGAGCGTCATCGAGACGCTCGGCCTCTTCGTTGTGGCCCCGCTGGTCCTGTTCGGGGTCATCGCGGGCCTGGTGATGGTCCTCGACAAGTCCAAGCACCGGGTCACCAAGCCCAAGCCCGTGGCCTGACCCACCCGCCACGAACACAAGAGGGGCACCCGGCACGATGCCGGGCGCCCCTCTTTCACGTACGGCTCCGCACGCGCCCCGCAGGGGCGCGGGGAACTGCGCGACGAGCCACGACGGTGCCGCACCCGAACGACGACACCTCGCGGCTTATCCGGCTCTTCCGGCTCAGGCGGCCGACGTCGCGTCCGCGGCCTGTGCGCGCAGGGCCCGCTCGACACCCGCGCGGGACTCCGAGACGAGACGGCGCAGCGCCGCGCCCGGCTCCGCCGACGACAGCCAGGCGTCGGTCTCGCGGAGGGTCCCCTCGGACACCTGGAGCGACGGGTAGAGGCCGACGGCGATCTGCTGGGCCATCTCGTGCGAACGCGACTCCCAGACGTCCTTCAACGCCGCGAAGTACTTTTCCGTGTACGGCGCCAGCAGCTCACGCTGGTCGGTCTGCACGAAGCCGGAGATCACCGCCTCCTGCACGGCGTTGGGCAGCTTGTCGGACTCGACGACCGACGCCCACGCCTCCGCCTTGGCCTCCTCGGTCGGCCGGGCCGCCCGCGCGGTGGCCGCGTGCCGCTCGCCGGCCGCGGTCCGGTCCCGCTCGTACTCGGCCGCGATCTCCGCCTCGTCGAAGCGGCCCACCGCCGCCAGGCGCTCCACGAACGTCCAGCGCAGGTCCGTGTCGACGGCCAGGCCCTCGATCGTCTGCGAGCCGTCCAGCAGGGCCTCCAGGAGGTCCAGCTGCTCCGGGGTGCGCGCGGTCGCCGCGAAGGCGCGCGCCCACGCCAGCTGGTGGTCGCCGCCCGCACCGGCCGCGCGCAGATGGGCCAGCGTGGCGTCGGTCCAGCGGGTGAGCAGGGCCTCGCGTGCGGTCGGGTCGGCGTACAGGTCGACCGCCAGCTTCACCTGGCGGTGCAGGGACTGCACGACGCCGATGTCCGACTCCTTGCCGATGCCGGACAGCACCAGGGACAGGTAGTCGCGGGTGGCCAGTTCGGCGTCCCGGGTCATGTCCCAGGCCGACGCCCAGCACAGGGCGCGCGGCAGGGAGGCCTCGAAGTCGCCCAGGTGCTCGGTGACGACCCTCAGCGACTCCTCGTCCAGGCGGACCTTGGCGTACGACAGGTCGTCGTCGTTGAGCAGGATCACGGCCGGGCGGGGCCGGCCGGTGAGCTGCGGAACGGCCGTCAGCTCGCCGTCGACGTCCAGCTCGACGCGCTCGCCGCGCACCAGCTTGCCGCTCGTGGCGTCCAGGTCGTACAGGCCGATCGCGATGCGGTGCGGGCGCAGCACCGGCTCGCCCTTGGCGCCCGCGGGCAGGGCCGGGGCCTCCTGGCGGACGGCGAAGGAGGTGACGACGCCGTCCGCGTCGGTCTCGACCTCCGGGCGCAGCACGTTGATGCCGGCCGTCTCCAGCCACTTCTTCGACCAGGTGCGCAGATCGCGGCCGGAGGTCTCCTCCAGGGCGCCCAGCAGGTCGGACAGGCGGGTGTTGCCGAAGGCGTGCCGCTTGAAGTACGCCTGCACGCCCCGGAAGAACTCGTCCTCGCCGACGTAGGCGACGAGCTGCTTGAGGACGCTCGCGCCCTTGGCGTAGGTGATGCCGTCGAAGTTGACGAGCACGTCGTCCAGGTCGCGGATGTCCGCCATGATCGGGTGCGTGGAGGGCAGCTGGTCCTGCCGGTACGCCCAGGTCTTCATGGAGTTGGCGAACGTGGTCCAGGAGTGCGGCCACCGGGAGCCGGGGGCGGAGGCCTGGCAGGCGATGGAGGTGAAGGTGGCGAACGACTCGTTCAGCCACAGGTCGTTCCACCACTCCATGGTGACCAGGTCGCCGAACCACATGTGGGCGAGCTCGTGCAGGATCGTCTCGGCCCGCACCTCGTACGCCGCGTCCGTCACCTTGGAGCGGAAGACGTACTGGTCGCGGATGGTGACGGCGCCCGCGTTCTCCATCGCGCCCGCGTTGAACTCGGGCACGAAGAGCTGGTCGTACTTCTTGAACGGGTACGCGTAGTCGAACTTCTGCTGGAACCAGTCGAAGCCCTGCCGGGTCACCTCGAAGATGGCGTCCGAGTCGAGGAACTCGGCGAGCGAGGGCCGGCAGTAGATGCCGAGCGGCACGGACTGGCCGTCCTTCTCGTACACGCTGTGCACCGAGTGGTACGGGCCGACGATCAGGGCGGTGATGTACGACGAGATCCGCGGGGTCGGCTCGAAGACCCAGACGTCGTCCTTGGGTTCGGGCGTGGGCGAGTTGGACACGACCGTCCAGCCGGTCGGCGCCTTCACCGTGAACTGGAACGTCGCCTTGAGGTCCGGCTGCTCGAAGGAGGCGAAGACCCGCCGGGCGTCCGGCACCTCGAACTGGGTGTAGAGGTACGCCTGTTCGTCCACCGGGTCGACGAAGCGGTGCAGGCCCTCACCGGTGTTGGTGTACGCGGCGTCCGCGACCACGCGCAGGACGTTGCGGCCCTCCAGGAGGCCCGGCAGCGCGATCCGCGAGTCCTTGAAGACCTCGGCGGGGTCGAGCGGGTCGCCGTTGAGCGTCACCTCGTGGACCTCGGGGGCCACGAGGTCGATGAAGGATTCGGCGCCGTTCTCCGCGACGTCGAAGCGCACCGTGGTCACGGACCGGTAGGTACCGCCCTCCTGCGCGCCGGAGAGGTCGAGATCGATCTCGTACGAGTCAACGGTGAGCAGCTTCGCCCGCTGCTGTGCCTCTTCGCGAGTCAGGTTTGTGCCAGGCACGCGGTCATCTCCTCGTTATGTGTGGGTTGCGCCATCCTTCCATGCCGCCCGCGTCCCGAGCGATGACCGGGCCCGCTCGCCCCCTGCCCGGCCCGACCGGGCAACACGACGCCCGTTCGCCGCCGACGGACGGGACGGACGGACGGGAGCCTGGAGCCATGACGACGTACACGGCACGGCCCATCGACCCGACGACGCTGAAGGAACTGCGCACTGCGGACGACGCGGGCCGCCCCATGGGCCCCTTCGTGGACGAGGAGGGCGGAGCCCCACTGCGCTGCTGTCTGCGCCGCAGCACACCCGGCGAGCGGATCGCCCTGGTCTCGTACGCACCCCTGCGGCGCTGGGCGGGGGAGACGGGCGTGGATCCCGGGGCCTACGACGAACAGGGACCGGTGTTCCTCCACGCGGACCCGTGCGAAGGCCCCGACCTCGACGGGTATCCGTTCACGGGCGCCCACCGCACGGTCCGCCGCTATGGGCGGGACGGCCGTATCCTCGGCGGCTGCCTGGTCGAGGACGGTGTCGGGACGGCGATCGAGGAGGCGTTCGCGGATCCGGACGTGGCGCTCGTCCATGTGCGGGCGGTGGAGTACGGGTGCTTCCTGTACGAGGTCCGCAGAGGCCGGTGAGCACGGGGCGGGGGCGCCCGCCGGATCGGTGGGCGCCCCTCGCGGTGTTTTCTACCGGTTGAGCTCGGTCGCCACCAGCTCTGCGATCTGTACGGCGTTCAGGGCCGCGCCCTTGCGGAGGTTGTCGTTGGAGACGAACAGGGCGAGGCCGTTGTCCACCGTCTCGTCGCGGCGGACGCGGCCCACGTACGAAGGGTCCTGGCCGGCCGCCTGGAGGGGCGTGGGGATGTCGGTGAGGACGACACCCGGCGCGCCGGCCAGCAGCTCCGTCGCCCGCTCAGGGGACAGCGGGCGCGCGAAGCGGGCGTTGATCTGGAGGGAGTGGCCTGAGAACACCGGGACGCGGACACAGGTGCCGGAGACCTTCAGCTCCGGGATCTCCAGGATCTTGCGGGACTCGTTGCGGAGCTTCTGCTCCTCGTCGGTCTCGTTCAGGCCGTCGTCGACGAGGTTGCCCGCGAAGGGGACCACGTTGAAGGCGATCGGCCGCTTGTAGACCTGCGGCTCGGGGTAGTCCACCGCCGCCCCGTCGTGGGTGAGCCGGTCCGCGTCGGCGACGACCTTCAGCGTCTGCCCGTGCAGCTCGGCGACGCCCGCGAGGCCCGAGCCGGACACCGCCTGGTAGGTGGCGACGACCAGCGCCTCCAGGCCCGCCTCGGCGTGCAGCGGCCGCAGCACCGGCATCGCGGCCATCGTCGTGCAGTTCGGGTTGGCGATGATGCCCTTGGGGCGGTCGGCGATCGCGTGCGGGTTGACCTCGGAGACCACCAGCGGCACGTCCGGGTCCCTGCGCCAGGCCGAGGAGTTGTCGATCACGACCGCGCCCTGGGCGGCGACCTTCTCGGCCAGCGCCTTCGAGGTCGCGCCGCCCGCCGAGAACAGCACGATGTCCAGGCCGGTGTAGTCGGCCGTCGCCGCGTCCTCCACCGTCACGCCGTCCAGGACCGTGCCCGCCGAGCGGGACGAGGCGAACAGCCGCAGCTCGTCCACCGGGAAGTCGCGTTCCGTGAGGATCCCGCGCATGACCGTGCCCACCTGACCGGTGGCTCCGACGATTCCGACCCTCACTGCGACTCCTTTGGTGTGGCCTGCGGCTGTCCCCGGCGTGACCGGGGCTTTTCCATCATGCGTCTCACCCGGCCCGTCATGTCCAATCCTTTGCTCAGGGGATGGGACACGCGTCACCCCCGGCGCACACGGTGATCCGCAGATATCGGCCCGCGACGCGCCGGGGACCGCAAACCGTGCCGAACGGGCGGCCCGGTCGCGGGGTTTGTCCAGCGGGGTGGTACGAGGATGTCCGGCCGGATGTGACGTACGCCATCCGCGGTGACCGCCGACGGCGAACGTTTCGACCCCGTGCGGCGTCATAGGGGAAACGCGGCGAGGGGAGGGGTGGCTGTGCTGCGCAGAAAGGCCCGCCGCGGCCAGGAGGCGGACCGGGGCGGGGAGCCGGACCGCGGCGGGGACGATCCGCTGGACGCGGACCAGGAACGCCGGGTGCGGGCGGTGCTCGCGCTGGGCGGCGTGCCGCAGGCGGACCTGCCGGACGGGGTGCAGCAGGTCCGCCTGCGGCTGCTGGAACGGGCCGCGAAGGGACACGAGGCGCCGCGGGACGTGTCGGCGTGGGCGGCGGTCGTCGCCTCCCGGCTCGCGATGGACTGGCACCGTGCCAAGCGCCGCCAGGAACGGCTGGGGGAGCGGCTGGCCGCGCTGCGGCAGACGGAGCATCCCCCGGGGGAGGACACCAGCCTGCTGTCCCTCGCCGTGGCCCGGGGCCTGGACGGGCTCCCGGACGCCCAGCGCCAGGTGCTCGTGCTGCGCTTCTACGCCGACCTGCCGGTGCGCGCGATCGCCGAGGAGCTCGGCGTCCCCGAGGGCACGGTCAAGAGCAGGCTGCACACAGCGGTCCGCGCCCTGCGCACCCGCCTGCACGAGGACGAGGTGGTCTGACATGCCGGCCGAACACGACAACACCGACAACACCGGCAACGCCGGCAACGTTGCTGGCACTGGCAACGTCGGCAGCGCCGAGAACGTCGGCAACGTTGCTGGCATCGGTAATACCGGCAGCGCCGAGAACACCGGCAATGCCGGCAACGTCCGTGACACCGGCAGCAGTGACGGCACCGTCGGCGCCGCCCCCCGGGCCGGAGGCCCCGCCGTCCCGGACGCCCTCCTTGCCGCGCTCGTGGACGCGCCCCTGCCCCCCGAGGCCCGCACCGACCCCGTGTTCCTCGCCGAGTACGAGGCCGCGGCGGCCGATCTCGCGCTGCTGCGCGACCAGGTGCGCAGGATCGGCGACACCCTGGCCGACCTCCCGGCCCCGGCCCCGGCCGTCGCACCCGAACACGACTCCGCCGCGCCCGCGTCCGACGGCTCCGCACCGGCTCCTGGCCCCGCTCGGGCGTCCGGCCGATCACCCGCCACCGGCTCCCTCCTCCGTCCCCAGCCCCGGCGGACCTGGTTCCCGCGGGTGGTCGGGGGGATCGTCGCCGTCCTGGTCGTCTCGGTGATCGCGGGGACGGGATGGCTCGTCGTACGGGGGAGCGGGGGCGGGCAGCGGGCCGACAGCAGCAGTGCCGCCCAGTCCGCCGGACGGGCGGACCGCGGGTGTGCGCGGCTCGTGGTCGAGGGGGACGTGGTGCGGGTCGAGGCGGGTCCGGGGGACGGACGGGAGCGGGTGACCGTGCGGGTGACCCGGTACTACCGTCCGGACCGCGGCGCGGAGCAGGTCACGGTCGTCACCGACCGGAGCCTCGCCCCGCGCCCCCACGAGGGCGACCACGTCCTGCTGGCCCTGCCGAGCCGGGGCAGCACCCCCGACCTGTGGGTCACCGGCGAGGCGGACATCGCCGCCCGGCGGGCCGCCGTACGGAAGGAGACGGCGGAGAGCTGCCCACAGGGGTGAGGGCTGCCCACAGGGGTGAGGGCCGCCGACGGGAAAGGGGCGGGCGCCCGTGCCGGACGCCCGCCCCCACCGCCGTGGACGATCCCTACGGCGTGACCTTCTCGATCTTCACGCTGCCCGTGCCCGCCACCGTGCCGTGCGCGTTCAGCAGTTGGACCTGCCCGAAGAACTCCCGTCCAGCGGGCGCCTCGGCCGCCGCCGTGACCTGCCCGCTCACCGTGGCCGACGCCCCCGTGGCCAGCTCGACCGGCGCGCTCCCGCCGACCGTGACCGAGCCGAGCGCGGGGGAGAAGAACACGTCCCGGTAGTCGTAGTCGGTGGAGCCCGCAGGCACCGAGTAGCCGAACACCTCGATCGTGTAGGTGCCCGCCGCCGGCCTGTTGACGGACACCGCCTCCTCGGAGTCGCCGTCCGCGGACTGCGCGACCTGCGCCCCGCTCGCGTCGAACACCGTCAGGTCAAGGTCCGCAGCCGGGTCGGAGACGCCCCCGATGGCGACGTCGAGCGACGTGGCGCCCGCCGGCACGGTGACCGTCGTGGTCCGCGTCTCGCCCTCGGTGATGCCCGGCCGGCCCGACGCGGAGGAGCCGAGCGGCCCGCCGACCAGGGTCCCGGTGAGCGCGGCGAACGTGTTGGTCACCTTCCAGGACGCCTCGGTCGGCGTGCCGACCTTCGCCTCGGGCACGGTCACCGTCCCGGGGTCGAAGACGGCGCCCAGCACGGTGACCCCGAGCCGGTACGGGTTGTCCAGCAGCGGCGAGGTACGACGCGCCTCGACCTCGACCTCCCAGACACCGGGCTGCGGGTCGGCGTACGCGCGCACGTCGGGCCGGCAGCCGTTGCCGTCGAGGTAGTTGTTGTAGCAGAACGGCGTCGACGTGTTGTCGACGGGAACGCCGTACGGGTGGATCGCGATGAACCGCGTCTGGCTCGCGCCCCGCAGCCCGTCGATCGCGACCTCCAGCGACGTGGCGCCCTCGGGCACGGTCACGAAGTACGACGTCGTGCTGTTGCGCTGCACCGAACCCGTCGCCGAGTAGGTGAAGTCCACCGGCGAGGAGACCACGACCGTGGTGAGGATCTGCTTGTCGGTCCCCACCGTGCGCGGGTCGTCGACCTCCAGGATCGCGCTCTTGAGGCCCGCCGAGCGCGGGGCCGCCTGGACCTTCACCGTCACCGGCCGGTTCAGCGGCAGCGCCACCACGTCGTCGCCGAGGATGCGGAAGGTGTCACCGGCGTTGTTCGCCAGGTACAGCTCGTGCCGCACCGGCCGGTCCGGTCCCGAGGTACGGGTGACGGTGACGTCGTACGTCTTCTTCTGACCGGCCTTCAGACCGCCCTCGCGGTCGTAGAGGCCCGTGCCGAAGCCGGGTGTCTCCAGCGCGAAGTCGATCGCGGTGTCGACCGGCGCCCGCACCGTGTAGTCGTGGGCTGTCGCGCCGTCCTTGATCGACTCCCAGGCGTCGACCACGTTGATGCGGCCCGCGCCCTCCTCGTAGGCCTGCGCGCCCTTGATGTGGTCGGCCGTCGAGACGAGGGCCGTGCGCAGGGTGGCCGGGGTGAGCTCGATGCCCTTCTGCCGGGCGGCGCTCAGCAGCAGCGCGCTCGCGCCGGCCGCCTGCGGGGAGGCCATCGAGGTGCCCTGGAGCATCGAGTAGCCGGCCGGCAGCGTGTAGCCCGCCTCGGCGACCGGGGCGCCCGGCAGCCAGGTCTGCGTGGAGTTGATCGCGGCGCCGGGCGCGACGAGGGTCGGCGTGAACCCGCCGTCCTCACGCGGGCCCCGCGAGGAGAACGGCATGAGCTGGTACTTGGTGGTCACCTCGGAGCCGTAGTCGGCGGCCCAGGTCTCCTTGGAGATGCCCGCGCCGACCGAGATGACCTTGTCGGCCAGGCCCGGGTCGCCGATGGTGTTGGCGCCGGGGCCGGAGTTGCCCGCGGAGATCACCAGCTGGACGCCGTAGGTGTCGATCAGCCGCGTGTACAGCTCGGCGCGCGCGTTGTTGCCGTCGTTGAGCGCCGGCAGGCCGCCGATGGACATGTTGACGACGTCGACGCCGCGGTTCGCGACCAGGTCGATCATGCCTTCGGTGAGCGCGACGTTGGTGCAGCCGCCGCTCCAGGTGCAGGCCCGCGAGGAGACGATCTTCGCGCCCGGGGCCGCGCCGTTCATCCGCCCGCCGAACAGCCCGTTGGCGGAGGTGATGCCGGCGACGTGGGTGCCGTGCTCGGACTGGATCACACCGATGTTGACGAAGTCCGCCTTCTTGCCGACCCAGGTCCCGCCGAACGGGTCCATCGGCACGTCCTTGCGGATCTGCACGACGAACGGCTGCCGCTCGACGACGTCGGTCGCCGGGTCGTCGGTGCCGAAGTAGCCGACCTGGAAGCCGTCCTTGTACGGCTTCATCGGGGTGTCGTCGGTGAAGTCGGAGTTGTTGTTCAGGTCGACGCGGACGGTGCCGGCCGCCGGGTCGTACAGCAGGCCCCACACGTCGGTGGTGTCGCCGTCCCGGTTCGCGTCGCCCGCCGCGTCACCGCCGACGGTGTACGACTCGCGGAACAGGCTGACCTGGTACGAGCCCGCGGGCGCCGTCCAGGTCCGGCCGCTGTAGGAGAAGCTCGGCCCGGAGACGGGGGTCACCTGGGGACGCCAGGTCGCGTCGCCGTCCACGATCGGGTCGGTCGCCGTCACCCAGTCGACGATCTTCCGCTCGCCCGTGGTGGTCCGCTGGAGGGCCGGGTGGCCGAGGTCCACGCCGGAGTCGAGGATGCCGATGGTGACACCGCGTCCGTCGGCCTTCGGATGCTCCCGCACGAAGTCGACGGCGCCCGTCTCGAAGGACGGGTTGTACGGGTTCTCGGCAGGGGTGTTCCTGTTCGGCGCGGGGTAGGTCTTCGCCGTCGCACCGGCCCTGGCGCCCTCGGCGGTGTCCGCGGCCGGGGTCGGGTCGTCGAGCTCGATCTCCTGGCGCAGGTCGATCGCGTGCACCGAGGACAGCTTCGCGGCGGCGGCGATCGCCGCGTCCGCCCTGCCCGTCGGGACGGTGGCCCGGACGTAGCCGAGTCCGTCGTAGGAGCGGCCCACGGAGCCGCCCTCGACCGCGTTCAGTTCACCGGCGACCTGTTCGGTCTGTCCGGGAGCGGTCGCGATCATCATGGTGACGTTCTTGTCGCCGGCCGTCTTCGCCTCGGCGAGCAACTCGGCGTCGTGCGAACCCAGCTTGTCGTGGGCCGACTTGACGCCGGGTTCGGCGTCGGAGCCGGCGGCGGTGCCGCTCGCGGCGAGGGCCACGGGGATCGGTCCGACCGCGCAGAGCGCGGCCACGAGGCCGGCGGCCAGGGCGGTGCGGACCAGGCGTCTCGCGCCCGGTATCGGGCCGCTGTCGGGCGTGTGAGTCATCGGCATCCCTTGTAGGTAAAGGCACGTTGATCACGGGCAGTCCGGATGTCGCTGCCGGACGATCGCTCAGCTTTACCCAAGGGAAAGTTGTTTGGGGAGAGTTGACCGTGGCGGGATGGATTCATGGCGTACTTCCGCCATGCGCCATCGGGGATTTAGGCGCCCAAAAGGTGATCTTTCACCGATCATCCGTCGAATGTTTCGGCGACGTGAACGCGTACAGTGCCGGGGCGCCTCCGCACGGTCGCCGCATGACGCCGGTGCGTGCCGCCTCCCGGCCGACCGCCCCGGCGGGCTAACGTCCCGGTGTGCGCGAGAAGTTGAGGGTGGCGGCCTACGCCGTGTGCGTCCGCGACGGACGGTTCCTGCTCGCTCGTTCCCCCGTCCCCGGCGGCCCGCCCGAGTGGGTCCTGCCCGGCGGCGGCATGGAGCACGGCGAGGACCCCTACGACACCGTCCGCCGCGAGGTCGCCGAGGAGACCGGCTACCGCGTCGAGGTGACCGCCCTGCTCGGCGTCGACTCCTTCCGGTCGGCGGTCCCGCACCGCCTCGGCCGCACCGTCGACCACCACGCCCTGCGGCTCGTCTACGAGGCCCGGATCACCGGCGGCGAACTGCGCAACGAGGTGGGCGGCTCCACCGACCTCGCGGCCTGGCACGACCTCGCCGAGGTGCCCGCCCTCAACCACGTCGCCCTCGTCGCCACCGCCCTGCGCCTGTGGCGCGAGCGCCCGGCCGACGGACACCTCGGCACGGACCCCGGAACCCGTTCCCTACCCCCGCAGATGAACGCGGAGTGACCGCCCCCGGGCCGGTCGCGAACCGGTCCGTGGCCACGGCGCGTACGGCGTGATCCACGTACGGTGATCGGCGCCGCGCGTTGCCGTCCCATTCACGCGCAGGTCACCCCCGGTGCCAACGATCCAGAGCGAGCGGGACGTTCGCAGGCGCGATCGCCCCGCGCCACTGCCGACGCGTTCGCACCCGGGGAGACCGCGCCATGTCGCGCATACGCTCTGTCGCCACCTCAGCGCTGGGGGTCAACCGGCGCACCGTCCTCGCCGCCGTCGGGGCGGTGACCGTCTCCGCGGGCATCGGCTACGCCCTGCGGCCCACCGACAGCCAGGCCGCGGCCGAACCGCCCGTGCCCTCCTCGCGCCCGGCCCCGGCCGAGCCGCTCGGCCCGTACACCAGGGGCACGACCCTCGCCTCGGTGTCCACGCCCCGCAACACCACCGGCCACCGTCGGCTCGGCGACGGCCCCGGCTGGCGGCGCGTCGTGCGCGAGGAACTGACCGCGGCCCGGTCGGGCCGCGCCGACCGCCGTACGGCGCTCGCGGCGTTCGTGCACTTCACCGACCTGCACCTGAGCGATGTGCAGCACCCCCTGCGGGTCGAGTACCTGCGCTGCAACGACGCGCACTCCTGGCGGCCGCACGAGGCGCTCACCGTGCAGGGTGCCGTCTCGCTCGTCGAGCGGGTCAACGCGCTGCGGGGCGCCCCCGTCACCGGCGCTCCGCTCCGGTTCGTCATGACCACCGGCGACAACACCGACAACAACGCCCGCTCCGAACTGGAGTGGTACATGAAGGTGATGAGCGGGGGCCGCATCACCCCGAACTCCGGTGACCCGCGGCACTACGAGGGCGTCCAGAACAGCGGGCTCGCGCTCTACTGGCAGCCCGACTCCGCCGGCCGCGACGGCGACAAGGCGCTCGGCTTCCCGCAGCTGCCGGGCTTCCTGGCCGCCGCGACCCGCGAGGTCCGCAGCCCGGGCCTCGACCTGCCCTGGTACTCGACGGTCGGCAACCACGACGCCATGCCGATCGGGTGCTACGGCCACGGGGACCCCTGGCTCGCCGGCTTCGCCGTCGGCGGCAAGAAGCTGATGAGCCTGTCCGCGGCCGAGGCGCAGAAGGTCCAGTACGCCATCAAGCACGCCACGGACCCCAAGGGCCTGGCCCTCGGCGACCTGCTCAAGGCGCACGCCCGTGACATGCGGTCCGTCACGCCCGACGAGGGGCGGGCCCTGTACACGGCGGCCGAGTACCTCAGGGCCCATCTGGACCCGGCCCACCGGGGCCCCGGCCCCGACGGCCACGGCTACTCGGAGGCGAACCTGGACGCGGGCACCCAGTACTACTCCTTCCGCATCTCCGACGACGTCATCGGCATCAGCCTGGACACCACCGACGCCGGCGGCCACTACGAGGGCTCCGTCGGCACCGCCCAGCTGAAGTGGCTGGACCGGACCCTGCGCGACAACGCGGACTCCTACGCCGTCGTCTTCAGCCACCACACCAGCAGGACCATCACCAACGGCGTGCCCGACCCCGCCCGGCCCGGCGAGAAGCGGCACCAGGGCGCCGACGTGCTGGCCGTCCTCGGCGGCCACGCCAACGTCGTCGCCTGGCTGAACGGACACGTCCACCGCAACGTCATCACCCCGCACACCGGCCCCGACGGCCACTCCTTCTGGGAGGTCTCCACCGCCTCCCACGTCGACCACCCCCAGCTCGCCCGGGTGATCGAACTCGTCGACAACGCGGACGGCACGCTGTCGCTGTTCACGACGCTGATCGAGTCCGCCGCCCCGGCCCGCACCGACTACGCGGACCTCTCCCAGACGGGCCTCGCCTCCCTGTACCGGGAGCTGGCGCGCAACGCGCCCGGCATCAACCTGAAGCAGGCGGGAGAAGCCGTCGACCGCAACACCGAACTGGTGCTCAGGAAGCGGTGAGGGACGCACGATGATCCCGGACACGGAACCGACCCAGGAACGAAGCACCGGGTTCATGCGCCCGTAATGTCCGTACCGCCTCATATCGGCTAACCCGCTGTTCACGGGGATGGCTCGATTGTTGTGCAAGGCGGGTGGTCGTGTGCGTACGAGGCACGGACTGCGTGTGCTCTCGGTCTACGAGGGTTTCTTCTCCGGCGGAGCCCGGATCGTCCACAGTGACGTCGTCCTGGGCCTGGTCGAGGGCGGCCAGGCCCACCAGGTGCTCAGCATCCACGGCGAGGTGCGCCGCGAGGCCACCCGGCAGCGGATGGAGGACGACGCCTGCTACCGCGCGCTCACCGCGGGCGGGGTCGGCGTCACCTCCCTCGGCCGCAGCGCCGGTCTGGTCGACGGCTCGGTCGCCGCGTCGGTTTTCAGCGGGCCCGAACTGGCCGGAACCGCGCGGGCCATGGCCGCGGCCGACGTGATCCTCTCCCTCAAGGAGCAGCCGCTGGCCCTGCTCAACCAGGCCGGACTCCCGCGCCGGCCCGTGATCGTCGGCCTGCACCGCTCCGACCCCGAGAACCAGGGCCCGGCGCTGGACGAGCTGAGGGCCGCCGTCGCCGACGGCCGGGTCGTCGCCTGCGTGTGCTGCGCCGAGTCCACCCGCGACGCCTACCGGGCCGCCGGCATCCCCGGCGAACTGCTCCACGTCATACCCAACGGCGTCGACCTGCTGCGCTTCCGGCCGGACCCGGCGGCGCGCGCGGCGCTGCGCGCCTCGCTCCGCATCCCGGCCGCGGCCCCCGTGATCGTCTTCGCGGCCCGCTACGCCGAGATGAAGAACGTCTCCCTGTTCCTGCGGGCGGCACGCCTCTGGCTCGGCCGCGAGGGCGGCGGGCACGTGCTGATGTGCGGTGCCGGCATGACGGACACCAACCCCGCGCTGTGGGCGGACATCGAGATCGCCCTCGACGGGGACCCGGACCTGGCCGGGCGGATCCATCTGCTCGGGGTCCGCGGCGACATGGAGGCCGTCTACGCCGCCTCCGACGTCGTCGCGCTCACCTCCTCCAGCGGGGAGGCCGCGCCCCTGTGCCTCATCGAGGGCATGATGTGCGGCGCCGTCCCGGTGACCACCGACGTCGGCGACAGCGCGGCCATCGTCACGGGCCACGGCTTCGTCACCCCGCCGGACCCGGGCGCCGTCGCCCTGGCCTGGTCGGCGGCGATCGCCGGCCGCGCGGAACTGGCCCCCGCCCTGGAGTCCGCCCGCGAACGCTTCAGCCGTACGCGCATGATCGCCGCGTACGCGGACCTGCTCGACCGCGTCCACGCCGCGCACACAGGGCCGGCGCACGGGGGCCCGCTCCTCGGCGTCGGCGAGGGCGGCGCGGGAGAGGGTGAGCCCGGCCTCTGATCCGCCGCTACCTGGGCACCACCACCACATGGGCGGCGGGCTCCCGGTCCACCGACGCCATCAGGGCCGTACGGACCACCGCCGCCTGCTGCTCCATCGACTCGCGCAGCTTCTTCGGCGTGACGTGGACGACCGTGATGCCCAGCCGCTCCAGGTACTCCCGCCTGCGCGCGTGCTCCGACCACGGCGGGTCCCCGTCCTGCCGGGGCGCGCGCGTGTCCAGCTCCACCGCCACCGCCTCCTCGGGCCAGTAGGCGTCGAGCCCGCCCAGGTGCGGGCCGCCCGGCAGCCGCAGGTCCACGTTCCAGACCGGGTCGGGCAGACCGAACTCGCGCACCATCCGGTACAGGTGGTTCTCCGCCCGCGCCCGCCCCTCCGCCACCAGCGAGTCCACCGCGTCCACCACGTACGGCCGCGCCAGCAGCTTGGCCTGGGTCAACTCCCGTACCACGGCGGCCGGTTCGCAGTGGCCGCCGCGCACGGCCTCGGTCAGCAGCCGGCGTACGGCGACCGCGTCCGTCAGCTCCGCCACCGCGTCGGCCAGGGCGCGCGGCACCGGGGCCACCGGAACGCCCGCGATCAGGCGCGGGGCCGGCAGGTCCGGGGTGCGGACGACGCGCACGGAACTCGCCGAGCGCAGCCGCCGCGGCCGGGGGACCAGCACGTCGATCCGGTCCAGCGCGGGCAGCGGCGGCGCCGCGGCGAAGCCGTGCAGGGCCAGCGCGGCCAGACCGGTGACCATCGCCTCGGAGTACGCCGGCGGGGGCGGGCCCTGCGGCCGTGACTGGGTGGGCACGGCGGGCCCCGGCTCGCGCACCGCGTACAGCAGCGCCGCGTGCAGCCGCTCCTCGCCGGTCGGCGGGCCGGGGTGCAGCAGGATCACGTGGGGGAGGATCTGCTGCCAGGGCCCGCCGGGGCGGCACCGTTCGTTCAGCTCGGCCGTCGAGACACCGTGGGAGCGCAGCTGGCCCGTGGTCAGAACCCGGCGGCAGGCGTCGGCGAGGGCGTGCGAGGGGCGGGGGGAGAGCGGGGTGTTGTGGTTCATGGCCTCCAGATTCCCGCCCCGGATCGGCCCGTTAACCGCTGTTACACGCTCGTCGACGAATGCGGACAGGACGGTACTAAAGGACGGGTGTTCGGATGCCGAGCGGGCAGCGAAAACCCCTGGTCCCCTCGGGTGCGGACCAGGGGTCACGGCTCCTAATGCGCGTATTCCGTAACGGTCGCGGAGCGGCCGATCATTGGCCAGAGGTGGCGTCGCACTCCTGCGCCCGCAGCGCCCGCGCCAGATCGTCCCGCGCCTCCAGGACCAGCCGGCGCAGCGCCGGTGCGGCCCCCTCGTGCGCCGTGAGCCAGGCGTCCGCCGCGTCCAGCGTCGCCGGGCTGTCCTGGTGCACCGGGAACAGCCCGCGCACCACGTCCATGCCGATCTGGATGGAACGCCCGGCCCACACCCGCTCGATCACCGCGAAGTACTTCTCCGTGTACGGCGCCGTCAGCTCCCGCTGCGAGGGCTGGTCGAAGCCCGCGATGGTCGCCTCCACCAGCGCGTTCGACAGCGTGTCGGACTCCACCACCTGCGCCCACGCCTGCGCCTTGACCGCCGCGGAGGGCCGGGCGGCCAGACAGCGGACCTGGTGGCGCCGGCCGGAGGCGGTGTCGTCGCGGGCCAGCTCCGCCGCGAGGTCCGCCTCGTCCGCCATGCCGTGCGCGGCCAGCGGCTCCAGGAACGCCCAGCGCAGCTCCTGGTCCACGTCCAGCCCGTCGATCTTCTCCGTGCCCTCCAGCAGCCCCTTCAGCAGCCGGAAGTCGGACTCGTCCGACGCCACCACCGCGAAGAACCGGGCCCATGCGAGCTGGTGTTCGCCGCCCGGCTCGGCCCGCCGCAGCTCGTCCAGCGCGCCCCGCGCGAGCAGCGGCTCACCGGTCGGCCGCCACTCGGGGGCCGCGTAGTGCACCAGCGCCGAGCCGGCCCAGGCGTGCAGCATCTGGAGCACGCCGATGTCCGACTCGCGGCCCGAGTGGCGCAGCACCAGGTCGATGAAGTCCCGCGCGGGCAGCAGCGCGTCCCGGGTCAGGTTCCACAGCGCGGACCAGCACAGGGCGCGGGCCAGCGGGTCGGTCACCGCGCCCAGGTGCTCGCGCAGGGTGGCCAGCGAGGTCTCGTCGAGGCGGGTCTTGCAGTACGTGAGGTCGTCGTCGTTGACCAGGACCAGTTCGGGCGCCTCGGCGCCGGCCAGCTCGGGCACCAGGGTGCGCGGCCCGTCGACGTCGGCCTCCACACGGGCGTACCGCGTCAGCTCGCCGGACCCGCCGCGGCGGTACAGACCGACCGCCACCCGGTGCGGGCGCAGCCGCGGGTGGGACTCGGGTGCCTCCTGGAGCACGGCCAGCTCGGCCACCCGGCCCTCGGCGTCCAGCAGCACCTGCGGGGTCAGCGAGTTCACCCCGGCCGTCTGGAGCCAGGAGCCCGCCCAGGCCGCCATGTCCCGCCCGCTGGTCTCCTCCAGGACCGACAGCAGGTCACCCAGCCGGGTGTTGCCGTACGCGTGGCGCTTGAAGTAGCGGCGGGCGCCCTCCAGGAAGGCGTCCTGCCCGGCGTACGCGACGAGCTGCTTGAGCACCGAGGCGCCCTTGGCGTACGTGATGCCGTCGAAGTTGAGCTTGGCGTCCTGGAGGTCGCGGATGTCGGCCGTGATCGGGTGGGTGGAGGGCAGCTGGTCCGCGCGATAGGCCCACGCCTTGCGGCGGTTGGCGAAGGTGATCCAGCCGTCCTCGAAGCGGGTGGCGCCGACCAGCGCGAACGCGCCCATGAAGTCCGCGAAGGACTCCTTGAGCCACAGGTCGTCCCACCACTCCATGGTCACGAGGTCGCCGAACCACATGTGCGCCATCTCGTGCAGGACGACGTTGGCCCGGCCCTCGTACGAGGCGCGGGTCACCTTGCCGCGGAACACGTACTCCTCGCGGAAGGTCACCAGGCCCGGGTTCTCCATCGCGCCGAGGTTGTACTCCGGCACGAACGCCTGGTCGTACTTCCCGAACGGGTACGGGTAGTCGAAGTGGTCGTGGAAGAAGTCCAGGCCCTGCTTGGTGATCAGGAAGACGTCGTCGGGGTCGAAGTGGGGGGCGAGGCCCTTGCGGCATATCGCGCCGAGCGGGATCTCCAGCCGGGTGCCGTCCTCCAGGACCCGCTCGTAGGTGTCCGTCACATAGTGGTAGGGCCCCGCCACCACACAGGTGATGTACGTCGAGATCGGCTTGGTCTCCGCGAACCGCCAGACGCCGTCGGCGAGTTCACCGGCCCCGTTGCTCCACACCGTCCAGCCCTCCGGCGCCCGCACCTCGAAGCGGAACGGGGCCTTGAGGTCGGGCTGCTCGAAGGTGGCGAAGACGCGCCGGGAGTCGGCCGGCTCGTACTGGGTGTAGAGGTAGACCTCGCCGTCCTCGGGGTCGACGAAGCGGTGCATGCCCTCGCCGGTGCGGGAGTAGGCGCACTGGGCGTCGACGACCAGCTCGTTCTCGGCGGCCAGGTCCTCCAGCGCGATCCGCGAGCCGTCGAAGACCTCGCCCGGGTCGAGGTCCTTGCCGTTGAGCGACACGGCGGTGACGCTCGGCGCGATCAGATCGGCGAAACTGGCCGCGCCCGGCTCGTTGCAGCGGAACCTGACGGTGGTCACCGAGCGGAACGTGCGCGGCTCGCCCTGCCCGTCGCCGACGGCGGACCGCAGGTCGAGGGACACGTCGTACCCGTCGACGGACAGCAGGGCGGCCCGCTCGCGGGCCTCGTCGCGGGACAGATTCTCACCGGGCACGGGCGGCACTCCCTCATGGTCGCGGATCAGGGCTGATCAGGACCGATCCTCCCACGCGGCCCCGATGGCGGTCAGCCGGGAATGGGACGCCCGGGTCCGGCGTTGGCGCTGGAAAGTCTGCCCGTTCCGAGGAGAGCCATGTCCGAGTCCACCGCGACCGCTTCCGGCAAGACCCCCGTCGACTTCTGGTTCGACCCGCTGTGTCCCTGGGCGTGGATGACCTCCCGCTGGGTGCTGGAAGTGGAGAAGGTCCGGGACATCGAGGTGCGCTGGCACATCATGAGCCTGGCCGTCCTCAACGAGGACAAGATCGACCAGCTGCCCGAGGAGTACCGGGACATGCTCGCCACCAAGGCGTGGAAGCCGGTGCGCGTGGTGACCGCCGCCTGGCAGAAGCACGGCGCCGACGTCCTCGGCCCGCTCTACACCGCGCTCGGCACCCGCATCCACAACAACGAGGAGGGCCCGAGCGTCGAGGCGATCGCCGGCGCCCTCGCGGACGTGGGCCTGCCCGCCGACCTGATCGACTACGCCGACCAGGAGGACTTCGAGTTCGAGAGCGAGCTGCGCGCCTCCCACAAGGAGGGCATCGACAAGGTGGGCCAGGAGGTCGGCACCCCGGTCATCGCGGTGCCCGGCGCCGACGGCGAACAGCTCGCCTTCTTCGGCCCGGTCGTGACCCCCGCCCCCAAGGGCGAGCAGGCCGCCCGCCTGTGGGACGGCACCCTCGCCGTCGCCTCGGTCCCCGGCTTCTACGAGATCAAGCGCACCCGCACCAAGGGCCCGGACTTCAGCAACCTCTGAGCCGGCCCCGCGACAGGCCCGGCCCCGCGAGTCTTGACCTCGTGGGGCCGGGCCCTTTTTACGCCCGGCGGGCCGATTGGTGGAACCCCACAGCCGCTCCCGCACGCCCCGATGTGAGACATCCGCCCCCGCCTCAGTGACCGGCGTCACCCCGGCCCGGGTGTGGACGGCATCTTTTGTACGGAGCCCACCAAGCCGCCGTTCCCCCCTTTGTCGGGCGCTGACGGTGATCGGCCGCGGGCGGCTGGGATAGCGTCACGGTGTCCCGATCTGCCCTCACCCGCGGAGTCCCCATGAGCACCGCCACCGCCGCCGCGGTACGCCCCGGCCATGTCCTCGCCGACCTCCTGCCCGCCTCGCGGGTGCGCGACGTCGCCCTCGTGCTCGGCGGGGCCGCGCTGACCGGTCTCGCGGCCCAGCTCTCCGTCCCCGTGCCCGGCTCCCCGGTGCCGGTGACCGGCCAGACCTTCGCCGCGCTGCTCGTCGGCACCGCGCTCGGCGCCCGCCGCGGCTTCCTCTCCCTCGCGCTGTACGCGATCGCGGGCGTCGCCGGTGTGCCGTGGTTCGCACAGGGCACCTCCGGCGCGGCGGCCCCCTCCTTCGGCTACGTCCTCGGCCTGGTGCTCGCCTCGGCCCTCGTGGGCGCCCTCGCCCGCCGCGGTGCCGACCGCTCCGTCCTGCGCACCGCCGGCACGATGGTGCTCGGCGAGGCGGTCGTCTACGCGATCGGCGTGCCGTACCTGGCCGTCGCCGCCCATCTCTCCGCCTCCGCCGCGATCGCGGCCGGCCTCACCCCGTTCCTGATCGGCGACGCCCTCAAGGCCGCCCTCGCGATGGGTCTGCTGCCGACGGCGTGGAAGCTCGTCGGCAGGCGCTGACACCGCGGTCCACGGACGAAGGGGCCCGCCGGGAGTTCACCCGGCGGGCCCCTTCGTCCGTTCGGCCGTCTCGTCCGGCCGCCCGAAGGACGTGTCCGGTCAGCCGACCGGGACCTCGTCCCGCGCGCCGGGCTCCACGTCCGCCGGGCCCGGACGTCCGCCCCGCACCTTCTCCTTCACCAGGGCGACCGCGATCACCGCCGCGGCGACGAGCAGCGACAGCAGCACGGTCGTACGGCCGCTGCTCTCCCCCTTCGTGTCGGTGAGCATGTAACCGAGGACGAACACGATCAGCGCGGCCGTGGCCCAGGTCAGATACGGGTACAGCCACATCTTCACGACCAGCTTCTCCGGCGCCTCGCGCTGGATGATCCGGCGCATCCGCAACTGCGAGAAGCAGATGACCAGCCACACGAACAGGGCGACCGCGCCGCTGGAGTTGACCAGGAAGAGGAAGACCGAGTCCGGGAACCGGTAGTTGAAGAACACGGCGACGAAGCCGAACAGCACGGAGGAGAGGATCGCCGCCATCGGCACCCCGCGGGACGTGGTCCGCGCGAACGCCTTGGGCGCGTCGCCACGGAGACCGAGCGAGAACGCCATGCGGGAGGCGGTGTAGAGGCCGGAGTTGAGACAGGACAGCACCGAGGTCAGCACGATGAAGTTCATGAGCTCACCGGCGTGCGCGATGCCGAGGGAGTCGAGGGCGGCGACGTACGAGCCCTTCTCCTTGATCGCCGGGTCGTTCCAGGGGACCAGGGTGACGACCACCAGGATCGAGCCGAGGTAGAAGACGCCGATCCGCCAGATGATGCTGTTGGTCGACTTGGTGACGGCCCGCTGCGGGTCCTCCGACTCACCGGCGGCGAGCGTCGCGATCTCGCTGCCCATGAAGGAGAAGACGACGAGCAGCACACCGGTGAGCACGGCGCCGGGGCCGTTCGGCAGGAAGCCGCCCTCACCGGAGAGGTTGCCGAAGCCCGCCTGCGGCGCGTCGACACCGGGCAGCACACCGAAGACGGCCAGCAGGCCGACGACGATGAACGCGCCGATCGCCACGACCTTGATCCCGGCGAACCAGAACTCGAACTCGCCGTAGGAGCCGACGGAGATCAGGTTGGTGGCGGTGAGCACCACCATCACGATCAGCGCCCAGCCCCACTGCGGTACGGCGGGCACCCACCCTTCGAGGATGGTGGCGCCCGCGGTCGCCTCCACCGCGAGGACGACCACCCAGAAGAACCAGTACAGCCAGCCGATGGAGAAGCCGGCCCAGCGGCCGAGCGCGCGGTCGGCGTGCGCCGAGAACGAGCCGGAGGCGGGATCGGCGGCGGACATCTCGCCGAGCATGCGCATCACGAGGACGACGAGGGTGCCGACGAGGGCGTACGACAGGAGGATGCCGGGGCCTGCGGC
Organism: Streptomyces sp. NPDC026672; assembly: GCF_040638185.1. NCBI lineage: Bacteria > Bacillati > Actinomycetota > Actinomycetes > Kitasatosporales > Streptomycetaceae > Streptomyces > Streptomyces sp. NPDC026672. Next base: position 171,999 of record NZ_JBEZXS010000010.1, on the reverse strand, counting down.
CGCGATGCCGGAACTGGACCCGACGAAGAGTCCCGCGCCGATGACACCGCCGATGGCGATCATCGACAGATGTCGGTTCTTGAGGCCGGCCTGAAGTCCGGAACCAGGGGTCATGGTCGGAGTCCTTTGCGCCTGGGGGAGCGGTCTCCCGTACGAGCGGTGTACGGGCCGGACCAGTGAATCGGAGGTGAACAAAATCGGGAACCTTTGATTTCGGATCGTTACTTGAGGTTCCCTTGAGCTTCTATGGTTTCCCCCACACTTTTCCTTGCCTCACACCCGAAGCTGCTGCCCCGGACGCGGCGTGCCACACTCGTCCCATGCGCGTGTATCTCGGCTCCGACCATGCGGGCTTCGAACTCAAGAACCACCTCGTCGAGTGGCTGAAGGAGGCGGGGCACGAGCCCGTCGACTGCGGCCCCCACATCTACGACGCCCAGGACGACTACCCGCTCTTCTGCCTCCGCGCCGCGGAGGGCACGGTCGCCGACCCCGGCTCCCTCGGCATCGTCATCGGCGGTTCCGGCAACGGTGAGCAGATCGCCGCGAACAAGGTGAAGGGCGTGCGCGCGGTGCTCGCCTGGAGCGAGGAGACGGCGGCGCTCGGCCGCGAGCACAACAACGCCAACGTCATCGCGGTGGGCGCGCGCATGCACACGACGGAGGAGGCGACGAAGTTCGTCGAGACCTTCCTCAACACCCCCTTCACGGACGAGCCCCGCCACGCCCGCCGCATCGCCATGCTGACCACCTACGAATCCACGTCCGAACTCCCCCCGATCCCGCCCCACCACCCCCAGCCCTGACCCGACCCCAGGACGGCAGCCCCCAGCAAGGACAACGCCCGACGGCTTGACGGGGGGCGTGACGCTCCGCTCCGGGGGGCGCGTCGGCCCCGACGGGGACGGGCGAGCCGGACTCGCCGCTCGGACGGGGACCGGCATCTCACCCGCCGACATCTCCGCTCACCGGGCGGCCCACAGCGACAGCCGGGTGCGAACCCCGGGGGACACCCCGGCTGAACCCGCAGGGGGACGAAGCTTCCTGGCCTGGGGTGACGCCTCGGGAGACCGGGGTGGAGCCTCGGCGGGGGTCACCCTTCGTTCTGCCGGGGGAGTTCCGCGCCGGGGTGCGGGGCGGAGCCCCGGAGGGGGTCACCCTTTGACTTGCCGAGTCGGGTGGGTGGGAAAGATAACCGCGATAAAAGAAGGTGCGCCGTGCCAGAAGGGCACACGATCCACCGCTTGGCCCAGGACTACGCCCACCGCTTCAGGGACACGTCCCCCCGGGTGACAAGCCCCCAGGGCAAGTTCTCCGACGCCGCCGCCCTCCTCGACGGCACCCCCCTCACCCGCACGGAAGCCCACGGCAAACACCTCTTCCTGGGCTTCCGCGACCCGGAGGACACCGACTGGGTCCACATCCACCTCGGCCTCTTCGGCAAGGTCAACTTCGGCGACGCCCCCGCACCCCCACCCACCGACACGGTCCGCCTCCGCCTGTCGGGACCCACCCACTACGTGGACCTCCGCGGCCCCACCACCTGCGCCCTCATCACGGACGCCGAGAAGCAGGCGATACACGACCGCCTCGGCCCCGACCCCCTCCGCCCGGACCCCGACCCCACGGCCGCCTACACCCGCGTCCGCCGCAGCCGCACCACCGTCGCCGCACTCCTCATGGACCAGAAGGTCATCGCCGGCGTCGGCAACGTCTACCGCGCCGAGGTCCTCTTCCGGCACCGCATCGACCCGTACCGCGCGGGCCGCGACATCACCCCCGCCGAGTGGGACGCGATCTGGACCGACCTGGTCGCCCTCATGCGCGAGGGCGTCCGCAACAACCGCATCGACACCGTCCGCCCCGAACACACCCCGGAGGCGATGGGCCGCCCGCCCCGCGTCGACGACCACGGCGGCGAGGTGTACGTCTACCGCCGCGCCCACCAGCCCTGCCACATCTGCGGCACCCCGATCCGCACCGCGGACCTGGCCGCCCGCAACCTCTTCTGGTGCCCCACCTGCCAGCGCGGCTGAACCTCCGCCACCGCCCGCGCCGCCGTCAGAACCCGTGCGGCAGCCACGGCGCCACGGCCGACCCGAACGCCAGGGAGGCGCCCGCGAGCGCGCCGGCCCGCGCCTCCCGCACCCGCCCGGCCCCGGCCAGCACCGCCAGCGGCACGCCCCCGAGATACGCCGCCCCCAACTCCCGTACGGACAGCGCCAGATCCGCCGGATCCCCGGTCCGTTCGCACACCGCCCCCGAGGCGTCCCCGCTGAGCCGCCAACGCCCCGAGTTCCAGGGGCAGAAGACGTCCTCCACCGCCAGCACGACGTCCACCGGCGCCTGGTACGTCCGCGCCGCCAGCGCCGCCCCGACGTCCACCAGACGCACGTACAGCGCGTCCCGCACCGTCACCCGGCACCGCCGCAGGTCCGACACCAGGTACAACCACGGCTCGTCCACCGGCCGCCGCCGCACGTCGAGCACACACGTCAGGTCGATCCCGAACAGGAACCGCCACACCGCCGCGTGCGCGAGCGGATCCGCCGCCCCCATGTCGTTCAGCAGCACCGTGCCCCGGGGCCCGGCCGCCTCCCACTCCGGCCGCACCCGGAACCGCGCGAACCCCACGAACTCCCCGTCCCGCTCGGCCACCACGCACTGCAACGGCGACGCCCCACCCCGCTCGCCCTCCGGGTCGATCAGCGGGAGCCGGGCCCAGCCGGGCAGCCGCGCCACCATCCCGGGCCGCAGCGGCACCTGGCGCGCGTACAACTCCTCGCACGCGTCGAGGACGTCGGCCGGATCGGCGTACCGCAGCCGTACGTCGTCCGTGCCGGGCGGCACGGACAGCCGTACCCGCACCGTGTCGATCTCGGCGTTGAGGTCGTGGGTCGCGGCGCCGTACCCGAACCGCCCGTAGATGTCCGGCTCCGACGCCGTCAGCACGGCGAGCGGCCGGCCCGAGGACCGCACATCGTCCAACTGCCGCCGCATCATGGACGTCAGCACCCCGCGCCTGCGGTGCGTCGCCGCCACCCCGACCATCGTCACGCCCGCCGCCGGCACCGCCGCACCGCCCGGCACGGTCAGCCGGAAGGGGTACACCCCCGCCGTGCCGACCCAACCGCCCCCGTCCCGGGCGCCGATGGCCAGCGCGGGATCGATCAGCGCGAGCCACGCCGCCCGCTCCTCCGCGGACTCCGGCATCCCGCCGAACGCCCGCAGCACACTGTCGTACCAGCCGCCCAGCTCGTCCCGCCGCGGCGCCCGCAGCTCCACCGCACCACCGTCCGCCGCACGATCGTCCATCGCACTGCCGCGCACCGGACCCCGGTCCTTCACCATGTCGCATGCGTACCAGGGCACATACCGGACGGGCCAGTGAATTTCTCCCGGAGGCCAGCGTGCGGCCGGTTTGTGAAGTTCACTGTGAAGTTCAGCCTCGGACGGGGGACAAGTGGGACCTCCCGTGCCAAGCACCTGGTCCGATGGATAGGGTCCCGAACTAATGGCAGCAGAACGAGAACGGCGTGCGAAGGCCGACACGTTCACGGCCCGGTGCAGGATGCAGTGGCACCGGGCCCGCGTCGGCCTGCGCAGAAGTGCCGTGGACTACTTCCGCGGCGACGGCTCGGACTGGATCGCCCTCGCCGGGCTGCTGCTGACCGTCCCGGTCCTGGCGGGCATGACCCTCGCCAACTCGGTCTGGTGCTCCCCCGCCACCCTGGTGCTGCCGATCGTCGTGGGCGGACTGCTGCTGCGCCCGGCCAGCCTGCTGGGGCTGTACGCGGCTGCGGCCACGGCCCTGATCGTGGAGTCCGTGCAGCTCGGCCCGTACACCGAGGGCCCCTCCCGGGTCACCCCGGGCGTGGTCCTGGTCGTCGCCGCCTGCGGCTTCTTCGGGCTGCTCACCGCCCAGTTCCGCAGCCGGGTCGGTGTGCCCTGGCGGCGCGGCGGCACGATGCTGTTCGACCTGCGCGAGCGCATCCGCGTCCAGAGCAAGCTGCCCAAGCTGCCGCACGGCTGGCACCGGGAGATGGCGCTGCGGCCCGCCGGCGGCCAGTCCTTCTCCGGGGACTTCGTCGTCGCCGCCCGCACCAACAACGGCCGCACCCTGGAGGCCGTCCTCACCGACGTCTCCGGCAAGGGCATGGACGCCGCCTCCCGCGCGCTGCTGCTGTCCGGCGCGTTCGGCGGTCTGCTCGGCTCGCTGCCCCCGCACGCCTTCCTGCCGGCTGCCAACGGCTATCTGCTGCGCCAGGACTGGGACGAGGGCTTCGCGACCTCCATCCACCTGGTCCTGGACCTCGACTCCGGGGACTACGAGCTGTACTCGGCGGGCCATCCGCCGGGCCTCCAGCTCTGCGCGGGCAGCGGACGCTGGGAGGAGAAGGCGGCCGAGGGCCCGCTGCTCGGTGTGTACGACGGCGCCCAGTTCGACCCCGTGAAGGGAGCGCTGAGGCCGGGAGACGTGTTGATGCTGTTCACGGACGGTCTGGTGGAGACGTCCGACCGGGACATCGTCGAGGGCATCGACCGGCTCACCGGTGAGGCGGACCGCTATGTGGCGGGCGGCTTCCACGGTGCCGCCTGGCACCTGATCGAGGCCGTAGCCAAGGACGTCAACGACGACCGCGCCCTCCTGCTCATCTGCCGTGAGGCCCATCCGGCACCCCGCTGAGAGCGCTCCCGCACCCCATCGGGCCCGCCGTCCGCCGGTTCCCCGCCCGGACGGCGCCGCACCGGGGGACACTGGGGCGGTGACCGACACCCCCGCCCCGCTCACCCTGCCCGAGGTCGAGGCCGTCGCCCGCGCCGCCCACGAGGGGCAGACCGACAAGGCGGGCCGCCCCTACGCCGAACACCTGCGGGCCGTCGCCGAGGGCGTCCGCGCCCGTGGCGGCGACGCCGAGCAGATCGCTGCGGCCTGGCTGCACGACTCCGTCGAGGACGACGCGCTGACCCCCGAGTGGCTGGCCGCGGCGCCGCTCACCCGCCGTACGAAGGACATCGTGCTCGCGGTCACCAAACGGGCCGGGGAGGACCCGGAGGCGTACGCCGGGCGCATCCTCGCCACCCCCGGCGCGCTGCTGGTGAAGGAGGCCGACCTGGCGCACAACGCGGACCCGGACCGGCTCGCCGTCCTCGACGCGCCGACCCGGGAACGGCTGACCGAGAAGTACACGCGGATGCGCGCGCTCCTCGGCCTCGGGAGACCCGGCGGCGGTCCTTCCGGGCCGGCCCGCTAGGGCGTGTTTCGAAAGTGGCGCCGTCCGCCCGGAGGGCGGGGCCCGCGGCGTCTGGTGCGTGCAGTCGCGAGGCGGAGGATCGCCCTCGTACTGGATGTACTTGGGCGTTCCGACAACGCGGCGAGTGTGCGTGCCAGGCGTCGCGGGCCAGGCGGGACTTTCGAAACACGCCCTAGACGGCGGCCTTCAGACGGCGGCCTTCTCCTTCGCCTTCCCCTGCTCGCGCTCGCGTTCCGTCGTCCGCCGTTCCCGGGCGAGCTCGGCGGCGTCCTGTTTGAACGCCCACTCCATCTTCGGCTCGACCACGCAGCGGAACACCCTCCGGACCGGCGCGGTGCACAGCAGCGTCACGGCGGTGGCCGCGAGGACCGTCACCAGCAACTGGCCGGGCGCACGGTGCAGGAACGGCGCGTTGAACCAGTGCTCGTAGATGCCCAGCTTGATGACGAACCCGTGCAGCAGGTAGCCGTACAGCGTGCCGGCGCCCAGCGTGGTGAACCACATCCGGCGGCCCGGCACCCACGAGAAGAAGCAGGCCGTGAGCAGCAGCGAGCAGCCGAACATCGCGATCATCATGAGCGGGCCGCACCACCAGGGCACGCCCATCTCCTGCGCCGAGTCACGGTGGTAGAACCAGGTCATGTCCGTGCGCGCCACCAGCCACCAGCTGACGGCGAGCGCGACCGCGAACACCGGAACCGCCGCTATCCGCACCGCACGGCGGCGCACCATCCGGAAGTGCTCCGGCTTCAGGCACAGGCCCAGCACGAAGTACGGCAGGAACTGGAGCAGCCGCTGGAAGTCCAGGTCGTTGCTGATGCTGGGGCCGACCGACGCCAGCATGGCGATGACCATGGCCACCGCGACCGGGTGCCGCACCAGCTTCCAGATCGGCGTGGTGAGCCGCCACACGAACAGGGCGACCAGGAACCAGGTCAGGAACCAGGGGTCGAGGAGACTGACGTCCATGGTCGGGTCGTGGTCGACGAACCGCTTGAAGAGGGGATAGGCGGTCTCGAAGACGACGTACGGCACGGCGACGGAGGTGATCAGCCGTTTCAGCTGGTCGGGGCGCATGGCGAAACTGCGCGAGAAGTAGCCCGAGATGACGATGAACGCCGGCATGTGGAAGGCGTAGACGACCCAGTAGAGGCTCTCCAGGAGGCGGCTGCCGCCCTTCACGGGCTCCCAGGAGTGACCCACGGCCACGAGCACGATCGCCAGGTACTTGGCGTTGTCGAAGAACGCGTCACGCCGTTTGTCCGGTCTCGGCTCCCGCTTCGGCCGTTCCCGCGAGCCCATCGGAGCGCGGGGGCTCGGCACGGCACCCGTCGGCGACTCTGCCGGGGGGAGCGGCCTTCGTTTCTGACCGGAGGACGAGGCGGCGTCAAACATCTGAGGCACCTTAGCGTTGTCCGCGGGATTCCGTAAAACCCCTCACGTTTTCCTGGTTAAGCGCTTCGGCTACCCCCATATTCACTGAAGTCGACATCGTCGTTCACGTGACGGTCGGCACATCGACCCCGGCAAGTTACCCTTGATGTCCCGATTCGTCATGACTAATTGGTGCATAACACTGTGTCTGTGCCAACAATTTGAATTACCTGAGCACGCGTTGTGTGGACGTGGAAACGATCTATGCCAATTACCCTCGCGCGGACGGGTGGAGAATCAGGCGCGAACTCGCCGTACCGGCCGTCGAATTGCTGTGCGGAGGGTCACCCCGCACAAGCCGTCGCCCGACGATCCGTCACTGGCCGCATAGGACGGTCTCGTTGGTGGCACGATGGTTCTGGCGGGGGTGCGGGTCGTACCCCGGGCCGGGAGAGCGAACCGACCGAGGGTGTGATCAGTTGTGGCCATTTCACTGTCCGTGGTGCTGCTGTTGGCGATCATCCTGGTGGTGTTGATGCGTGGCGGCAGCATCAAACCCGGGCCGGCGATCGTCGCGGTGCTCTTCGGCTTCTTCCTCGCCTCGACGGGCATGGCCCCGTCGATCAACCGCTTCCTCGACTCGATAGCGGACACGATCAACTCGATCAGCTTCTGACCCGGCCGCGCCGGGCCGCCGAACCCTAGACCCGGCCGTACGGTGACGCCATCACGACGCCTGTCGCCACGACGACCGCCACCGACGCGACACCCACCGCCCACGCCTTGGCGAGCCTGCCCGGCTTCACCTGGGCGCCGGAATCGGCCGGCCGGGCGTCCCCCTGCCTGATCGCCGGGTACACGAGCGGGAACGCGGCGATCGGCACGGAGACGAACGCGACGCTGTAGAGGAACAGGACCGGCGCCGGTTCCGCCCGGAGCAGGCTCATCGCCAGCACCGCCCCGGCGATCGCGATCGCGTACCAGCCGGACTCGGAGATCGACAGCACTGCTTCCCCCCACCGGGACGGCCGAAGGCCCAGGAGGAGGGGACAAGCCCCTCGCCTGGGCCTTCGTGCATTCCGGAGCGGGCGACGGGAATCGAACCCGCGTAGCTAGTTTGGAAGACTAGGGCTCTACCATTGAGCTACGCCCGCGTGTGTCGCGCCGCAGGTCGGTGACCGTGGCACGAGGAGCATCGTAGCGGGTCGCCCCCCGTCGCCGCACACCCCGCCCGCCGGACGTTCCCCGAGAGCTTCCGCGCGCCCCCGTAACGCGGAGGCCGCACGGCGTGCGGGCATGTACCCTACGTGTCGCACCAGACGGGGTGTGGCGCAGCTTGGTAGCGCGTCCGCTTTGGGAGCGGAAGGCCGTGGGTTCAAATCCCGCCACCCCGACCAACGACGACATCGTCCCGCAAGATCGCCTTTTGGGGCCCTGACCGGCTGCGGTTACTATGCAAGCTGCGCGCCCGTGTGTCCTGGCCCACTCGGCCTGTGAACTCCTCCGGGCGGCAGATCCGCCGGACCCGTACGGCCCCGGCGAACACCAAGAAGTCAGCCACAAGGAGACCGAACCGTGAAGAGCGCCGTGGAGACCCTGAACCCGACTCGGGTTCGGCTCACTGTCGAGGTGCCCTTCGAGGAGCTCAAGGACAGCCTCGACGCGGCGTACAAGAAGATCAACCAGCAGGTCACGGTGAAGGGCTTCCGCAAGGGCAAGATCCCGGCCCGGGTCATCGACCAGCGGTTCGGCCGCGGCGCGGTCCTGGAGGAGGCCGTCAACGACGCGCTGCCGAAGTTCTACCAGGACGCGGTCGACGAGGCCGAGCTGAGCGTGCTGGGCCAGCCCGAGGTCGACATCACGGAGCTGAAGGACGGCGAGACGCTGAACTTCACCGCCGAGGTCGACGTCCGCCCCGCCCTGGAGATCCCGGACTACTCCGGCATCGAGGTCGAGGTCGACGCCGTCGAGGTCACCGACGAGGACCTCGAGAAGTCGGTCGAGCAGCTCCGCGAGCGCTTCGCGTCCACCTCCCCGGTGGAGCGCGCCGCCGAGGACGGCGACGTCGTCACCATCGACCTGGAGGCCAAGGTCGACGGCGAGGTCCTGGAGGACGGCATCGCCAGCGGTGTGTCGTACACCATCGGCTCCGGCGAGCTGCTCGACGGCATCGACGACGCCGTGAAGGGCCTGGAGGCCGGTGGCGAGGCCACCTTCGCCTCCGAGCTCAAGGGCGGCTCCGCGGCCGGCAAGGATGCCGAGGTCACCGTCAAGGTCACCCAGGTCGCCGCCCGCGAACTCCCCGAGCTGGACGACGACTTCGCGCAGCTCGCCTCCGAGTTCGACACCCTGGAGGAGCTGCGCGCGGACAGCCGCAAGCGCCTCGAGAACATGAAGCAGTACGACCAGGCCACGCAGGCCCAGGAGCGTGTCCTGGACAAGCTGCTCGAGCTGGTCGAGGTCCCGGTCCCCGAGAAGCTGCTCGAGGACGAGATCAACACCCGCAAGCACAACCTGGAGCACCACCAGCTCCCGCAGATGGGCCTCGCCCTCGACAAGTACCTGGAGATCCAGGGCAAGACCGCCGAGGAGTTCGAGACCGAGACCCGCGAGGCCGCGGTCAAGGGCATCAAGACCCAGTTCGTCCTGGACGAGCTGGTCAAGGTGGAGAAGCTCAACGTCAACCAGGAGGAGCTGACCGAGCACCTCATGCGGCGCGCGGCCTCCTCCGGCATGTCCCCCGACCAGTTCGCCCAGGCCGTCGTCGAGGGCGGCCAGGTCCCGCTCCTGGTCGGCGAGGTCGCCCGGGGCAAGGCCCTGGCCGTCGTGGTCGAGGCCGCCACGGTGAAGGACACCAACGGCGAGATCGTCGACCTGGACGACGAGGACGACGAGACCGAGGCCCCTGAGGCCGCGGAGGCGTCCACCGAGGCCCCGGCCGAGGAGAAGACCGAGGACTGACCCTCGGCGCCGCCACAAGCGCACACCGGGCCCCTGGGGACTGCAACCCCGGGGGCCCGATGCATCGGGCGACAGCGGGCGGCGCCCCGAAGGGGCGCGAGGAACGGCGCGACAAGCCCCCACCGGCCGGTCAGCCCGAATCACACCTCACGCACCTCCCCGAACCGCCCCGGCCCCCGGCGGAGCCGCTACGCCCCCGGCGAACACCCCCATCTCCGGGATTCGCCGAAGGCACCCGCGCGTTAGGGTCCATGAATACGAGGGCAGGGGAGTCCCCTGAGACCTCCGGCAGGACGACGAGAGACGGCCCGGCGCCGTCGCAAGACGAGCAGGTGGATACGTGACGAATCTGATGCCCTCCGCCGCCGGCGAAGCTCCCTTCGGTGGCGGCCTCGGCGACCAGGTCTACAACCGGCTGCTCAACGAGCGGATCATCTTCCTCGGCCAGCAGGTTGACGACGACATCGCCAACAAGATCACCGCACAGTTGCTGCTCCTCGCCGCCGACCCGGGCAAGGACATCTTCCTCTACATCAACAGCCCCGGTGGCTCGGTGACGGCCGGCATGGCCATCTACGACACCATGCAGTACATCCCGAACGACGTCGTCACGATCGCCATGGGCATGGCAGCCTCGATGGGCCAGTTCCTGCTCACCGGCGGCGCCGCGGGCAAGCGCTTCGCGCTGCCGCACGCCGACATCATGATGCACCAGGGCTCCGCGGGTCTCGGCGGCACCGTCTCGGACATCAAGATCCAGGCCGAATATCTGCTGCGCACCAAGAGGCGCATGTCCGAGCTGACCGCGCTGCACTCCGGCCAGACCGTCGAGGCGATCGTCCGCGACGGTGACCGTGACCGCTGGTTCACCCCGGAAGAGGCCAAGGAGTACGGTCTCATCGACGAGATCATCACGCACGCCTCGGGTGTTCCGGGAGGCGGTGGCACCGGTGCCTGACCGGCCCGGCCACGCCACGCACCGCCGAGACCCCAGCTCCCAGAACGCCACCAGGACGGTGAACCCCATGAACAACATCCCCGGCGCCGCCAGCGGCCAGTACGAGGGCCCCCGCCCCGACAGCCGCTACGTCATCCCGCGCTTCGTCGAGCGCACCTCCCAGGGCATCCGCGAGTACGACCCGTACGCGAAGCTCTTCGAGGAGCGCGTGATCTTCCTCGGCGTCCAGATCGACGACGCCTCCGCCAACGACGTCATGGCGCAGCTGCTGTGCCTGGAGTCGATGGACCCCGACCGGGACATCTCGATCTACATCAACAGCCCGGGCGGCGACATGACCGCCCTGACGGCGATCTACGACACGATGCAGTTCGTGAAGCCCGACATCCAGACCGTGTGCATGGGCCAGGCGGCCTCCGCGGCGGCCATCCTGCTCGCCGCCGGCACCCCCGGCAAGCGCATGGCGCTGCCCAACTCCCGCGTGCTGATCCACCAGCCGGCCGGCTCCACCGGCCGCGGTCAGCTCTCCGACCTGGAGATCATCGCCAACGAGTTCGCCCGGATGCGCACGCAGCTGGAGGAGATGCTGGCCAAGCACTCCAACCAGCCGATCGAGAAGGTCCGCGAGGACATCGAGCGTGACAAGATCCTCACGGCCGAGGAGGCGCTGGAGTACGGCCTCGTCGACCAGATCATCTCCACCCGCAAGATGAACAACGAGTCGGTCCGCTGACGCGAAGCGGGTAAATTTTCCCGCCCTTGGCACCGTGCACGTCAAAGTGAACCGTGCCAAGGGGGGCCCGTACGGGGGGCCCGGCAAGGTACCGTCGGATACAAGGCAGCACCAGGAGCCGCTGGACTCATAGCGTCCAGGCGTCTCCCAGGCGAAGGGGAAGCACACCGTGGCACGCATCGGTGACGGCGGCGATCTGCTCAAGTGCTCGTTCTGCGGCAAGAGCCAGAAGCAGGTCAAGAAGCTCATCGCAGGGCCCGGTGTGTACATCTGCGACGAGTGCATCGACCTCTGCAACGAAATCATCGAGGAGGAGCTCGCCGAGACGAGCGAGGTGCGCTGGGAGGAACTTCCCAAGCCCCGCGAGATCTACGAGTTCCTGGAGGGCTACGTGGTCGGCCAGGAGCCGGCCAAGAAGGCCCTCTCGGTCGCGGTGTACAACCACTACAAGCGGGTCCAGGCCGGTGAGAACGGCGGAGCCCAGGGCCGCGACGACGCCATCGAGTTGGCGAAGTCCAACATCCTCCTGCTGGGCCCCACGGGCTCCGGCAAGACGCTTCTCGCCCAGACGCTGGCGCGCATGCTGAACGTCCCCTTCGCGATCGCCGACGCCACGGCGCTCACGGAGGCGGGATACGTCGGCGAGGACGTCGAGAACATCCTGCTCAAGCTGATCCAGGCGGCCGACTACGACGTCAAGAAGGCCGAGACCGGGATCATCTACATCGACGAGATCGACAAGGTCGCGCGGAAGAGCGAGAACCCCTCCATCACCCGTGACGTGTCGGGCGAGGGCGTGCAGCAGGCGCTGCTGAAGATCCTGGAGGGCACCACGGCCTCCGTCCCGCCGCAGGGCGGGCGCAAGCACCCCCACCAGGAGTTCATCCAGATCGACACCACGAACGTGCTGTTCATCGTGGGCGGCGCCTTCGCCGGTCTGGACAAGATCATCGAGGCCCGGGCGGGAGCCAAGGGCATCGGCTTCGGCGCGACGATCCGCTCCAAGCGCGAGCTGGAGTCCAAGGACGTCTTCGAGGACGTCATGCCGGAGGACCTGGTCAAGTTCGGCATGATCCCCGAGTTCATCGGCCGTCTCCCGGTGATCACGAGCGTCCACAACCTGGACCGCGAGGCCCTGCTCCAGATCCTGGTGGAGCCCCGCAACGCGCTGGTGAAGCAGTACCAGCGCCTGTTCGAACTCGACGGCGTGGAACTGGACTTCGAGCGCGAGGCGCTGGAGGCCATCGCCGACCAGGCCATCCTCCGCCAGACCGGCGCACGCGGTCTGCGCGCCATCATGGAGGAGGTCCTGATGTCGGTGATGTACGAGGTCCCGTCCCGCAAGGACGTGGCCCGCGTCGTCATCACCGCCGACGTCGTCCACTCCAACGTCAACCCGACCCTGATCCCCCGCGACGCCCGCGGGCGCGGCACCGGGGAGCAGAAGACGGCCTGACCCCCCCGGGGGGGGACAGCACACAGCACACGGAAGAGGCCCAGGTCGACCGACCTGGGCCTCTCGCGTTGCGCCCGGCGCGTCAGGCCTTGACGCGCACCTCGCCCCGCACCTTGGCGGCCAGCGCGGCCGCACTGTCCAGCGAGCCGCCCTTGCCCGTCGCCAGGGCGGCCACGTCGTACGAGAGCACGTACGCGAGCGTGCTGTGGTCACCCCAGATACAGAAGGGCATCGTCGCGGTCTGCCCCGACGTGGTGCTCTCGATCGCCTGGCACTTCATGACGCCGTTGCTGAACCCGGCGGGCGTGAACTCCTGCGGGCTGCCCACGAGTCGGCCGTCGGAGGGGTCCTTCTCCGAGTCCTTCTTCAGCTGCGCGAACATGGCGTCGACCACCTTCTCCGGGTCGTCGACCGTGCCGTACACACCGGAGAGCAGCACCTGCTTCGCCGTCAGACCGGACCCGGCGGTGTACCCCGCGCTGACGTCCTTCGGGTCGTGCACGCCCCAGGTCTCGGCGTCCTGGAGGTCGTCGGCGCTCATCTTGCCGGTGCCGGAGTCGCTCTTCTTGTACTCGCCGTCGAGGATCGTCGCCGGCGCCGTCAGCTTGTGCGGGCCGTCGTCCGCGACGTCCGAGCCCCCGCCGCCGTAACCGATCACGAAGTAGGCGCCCACGGCGATCGCCGCCACCACGGCCACCGCCCCGATGATCAGCCCGGTCTTCTTCCCGCCGCCGGACGGCGGCGGCTGCGGCGCGCCGTAGGGCGGCTGACCGTACGGGGGCTGCCCGTACGGCTGCTGGCCGTAGGGCGGGGCCGGGGGCTGCTGCGGGTAGGCGTAGCCGGGCTGGGGCGGAGGAGGGGCCTGCTGGGGGTAGCCGTAGCCGGGCTGAGGCACCTGCGGCTGCTGGCCGTAGGGACCCGGCTGCCCGTACGGTCCGGGCTGCTGCGGCGGCCCGCCGTACGGGCCCGGCTGGTTGTAGCTCATCGGTGTGCTCCCCCTACAGACGCTTATGTGTTCCTGACATCCTGGCCCAGCCGGGGAAACCGCAGACCGCCGGGTCCCGCACCGTTACAGAACAAACGCGTTTCGGGACTGGGTCGTGACACCTCTAAACTGACCCTCGTGACCGAGAACGCTCAGCAGCAGCCACCAGCGCCCGACACCGAACTGCCGACCCAGTACGCGCCGGCCGATGTAGAGGGGCCGCTGTACGAGCGCTGGGTGGAGCGCGGTTACTTCGAGGCGGACGCGAAGAGCGACAAGCCGCCGTACACGATCGTCATTCCGCCGCCGAACGTCACGGGCTCGCTCCACCTCGGGCACGCCTTCGAGCACACGCTCATCGACGCCTTGACCCGCCGCAAGCGCATGCAGGGCCATGAGACGCTGTGGCAGCCCGGCATGGACCACGCCGGCATCGCCACGCAGAACGTCGTCGAGCGCGAACTGGCCAAGGAGGGCAAGTCCCGGCACGACCTGGGCCGTGAGGCGTTCGTCGAGCGCGTCTGGCGGTGGAAGGGCGAGTCCGGCGGACAGATCTCCGGCCAGATGCGCCGCCTCGGCGACGGCGTCGCCTGGTCCCGCGAGCGCTTCACCATGGACGAGGGCCTGTCCCAGGCCGTCCAGACCATCTTCAAGCGCCTTTACGACGACGAGCTGATCTACCGCGCCGAGCGCATCATCAACTGGTGCCCGCGCTGTCTGACCGCCATCTCGGACATCGAGGTCGAGTACCAGGACGACGACGGCGAGCTGGTCTCGATGAAGTACGGCGAGGGGGACGACACCATCGTCGTCGCCACCACCCGTGCCGAGACGATGCTCGGTGACACGGCCGTCGCCGTCCACCCCGACGACGAGCGCTACAAGCACCTCGTCGGCAAGCTCATCAAGCTCCCGCTGACCGACCGTTCCATCCCGGTCGTCGCGGACGAGCATGTCGACCCCGAGTTCGGCACGGGCGCCGTCAAGGTCACCCCGGCCCACGACCCGAACGACTTCGAGATCGGCCAGCGTCACGGCCTGCCGTCCCTCACCGTGATGGACGAGCACGCCGTCATCACCGCGCACGGCCCCTTCCAGGGCCTGGACCGCCTGGAGGCCCGCTCGGCGATCGTCGCCGCGCTGCGCGCCGAGGGCCGGATCGTCGCCGAGAAGCGGCCGTACGTCCATTCGGTCGGCCACTGCTCGCGCTGCAAGACGACCATCGAGCCGCGCCTTTCCATGCAGTGGTGGGTCAAGGTCGGCCCGCTCGCCAAGGCCGCCGGCGACGCGGTCCGCGAGGGCAAGGTCACCATCCACCCGCAGGAGATGGAGAAGCGCTACTTCGACTGGGTCGACAACCTCCACGACTGGTGCATCTCACGGCAGTTGTGGTGGGGCCACCGCATCCCGGTCTGGTACGGCCCGGACGGCGAGGTCGTCTGCGTCGGCCCCGACGACGAGCCGCCGACCGGCGAGGGCTGGCACCAGGAGACCGACGTCCTCGACACCTGGTTCTCCTCCGGCCTGTGGCCGTTCTCCACGCTCGGCTGGCCCGAACAGACCGAGTCGCTCGCGAAGTTCTACCCGAACTCCGTCCTGGTCACCGGCTACGACATCCTCTTCTTCTGGGTCGCCCGGATGATGATGTTCGGCCTGTACGCGATGGACGGCACCCCGCCGTTCCACACCATCGCCCTGCACGGCATGGTCCGCGACCAGTTCGGCAAGAAGATGTCCAAGTCCTTCGGCAACGCGGTCAATCCGCTGGACTGGATGGACAAGTACGGCTCCGACGCGCTCCGGTTCACCCTCGCCCGCGGCGCCAACCCCGGTGTCGACGTCCCGATCGGCGAGGACTGGGTCCAGGGTTCCAGGAACTTCGCCAACAAGATCTGGAACGCCACCCGCTTCGCCCTCATGAACGGCGCCACGGTCGAGGGCCCGCTGCCGGACCCGGAGGAGATGTCGGCCACCGACCGCTGGATCCTGTCCCGGCTGAACGAGACCGTCGCCGAAGTCGACGCCCACTACGACGACTTCCAGTTCGCCAAGCTGTCCGACGCCCTCTTCCACTTCGCGTGGGACGAGGTCTTCGACTGGTACGTCGAGCTGTCCAAGACCACCTTCCAGGCGGGCGGCGAGGCGGCGAAGGTCTCGCAGCGGGTCCTGGGCGAGGTCCTGGACGTCACGCTGAAGCTGCTGCACCCCGTGGTCCCGTTCGTCACGGAGACCCTGTGGACCACCCTCACGGGCGGCGAGTCGGTCGTCGTCGCCGAGTGGCCCACCGACAGCGGCTTCCGTGACGCCGCCGCCGAGCGGGAGATCGAGACGCTCCAGTCCGTCATCACCGAGGTCCGCCGCTTCCGCGCCGACCAGGGACTCCAGCCCGGCCAGCGCGTCCCGGCCCGCCTCACCCTGGACGGTACGGCCCTGGCGCCGCACGAGGCGGCCATCCGCCAGTTGCTGCGCCTCCAGCCGGAGGGCGACGCCTTCACGGCGACGGCCACGCTCCCGGTCGCCGGCGCCGAGGTCGCCCTCGACCTCTCCGGCACCATCGACGTGGCCGCCGAGCGCAAGCGCCTCGCGAAGGACCTGGCGGCGGCAGAGAAGGAGAAGGCCCAGGCCACGGCCAAGCTCGGCAACGAGGCGTTCCTCGCGAAGGCCCCCGATCAGGTGGTCGACAAGATCCGCACCCGCCTGGCCAAGGCGGACGAGGACATCACGAGGATCACCACACAGCTGGAGAGGCTGCCGCAGGCGTAGGCAGCGCCGGGCAGAGCCCCGGAGGGGCGCGGGGCGCCGTCGATGTGCGGCTCCGCCGCGCGGGCGCGACCAGTCGTGACCGGTCACGACGTTTCCCGCGCCCGCCCGGCGGCGGCCGCTCCCACTCCGTGGGCACCGCACTCCCCGGGCACCGCGTCGGCCCCGCTCCGTACACTGGGCCCGTGAGTGAAAGCGACCCCTTCGACGAGATCGTCGCGGCCGAGACCGACCGCGACCCCGACCTCGCCGTCATCGAGGCAGGCAGCCGAACCCTCCGTACCCAGGGCGGACCGCCGGAGGCGCACGTCCCGGTCCGGCCCGAGGACCCCGAGGTCGACAAGGCGCTGCGCGAGGTCGAGGCCGAGCTGGCCACCCGCTGGGGCGAGACCAAGCTGGAGCCGTCGGTCGCCCGCATCTCCGCCCTGATGGACGTCCTCGGCGACCCGCAGCGGTCGTACCCCTCCATCCACATCACCGGTACCAACGGCAAGACCTCCACCGCACGCATGATCGAGGCCCTGCTCGGCGCCTTCGACCTGCGCACCGGGCGCTACACCTCGCCGCACGTGCAGTCGATCACCGAGCGGATCAGCCTGGACGGGGCGCCGATCTCCGCCGAGCGGTTCATCGAGACGTACCAGGACGTCAAGCCGTACATCGAGCTGGTCGACGCCCAGCAGGAGTACCGGCTGTCGTTCTTCGAGGTGCTCACGGGCATGGCGTACGCCGCGTTCGCGGACGCGCCCGTCGACGTGGCCGTCGTCGAGGTCGGCATGGGCGGCAGCTGGGACGCGACCAACGTCATCGACGGCGACGTCGCCGTGGTCACCCCGATCGACCTGGACCACACGGACCGGCTCGGCGAGACGCCCGGGGAGATCGCCGGGGAGAAGTCCGGCATCGTCAAGCAGGGCGCCACGGTCATCATGGCGCAGCAGCCGGTCGACGCCGCGCAGGTCCTGCTGAAGAAGGCGGTCGAGGTCGACGCGACCGTGGCCCGGGAGGGCCTGGAGTTCGGCGTGATGGGCCGGCAGGTCGCCGTCGGCGGCCAGCTGCTCACCCTGCGCGGGCTCGGCGGCGAGTACCAGGAGGTGTACCTGCCGCTGTACGGCGCCCACCAGGCGCACAACGCCGCCGTGGCGCTGGCCGCGGTGGAGGCGTTCTTCGGCGTGGGCGCGCAGCGCGCGGAGCCGCTGGACATCAGCACGGTCCGCAAGGCGTTCGCGGCGGTGTCCTCGCCGGGCCGCCTGGAGGTCGTCCGCAGCTCGCCGACGGTCGTGCTGGACGCGGCGCACAACCCGGCGGGCGCGCGGGCCACGGCCGACGCGGTGAGCGAGGCGTTCGACTTCAGCCGGCTGATCGGCGTCGTGGGCGCGAGCGCCGACAAGAACGTGCGCGGACTGCTGGAGGCGTTCGAGCCGGTGTTCGCGGAGGTCGTGGTGACACGGAACTCCAGTCACCGGGCGATGGACGCGGACGAGCTGGCCGCGATCGCGGTCGAGGTGTTCGGCGAGGAGCGGGTGCAGGTCGAGCCGCGGCTGCCGGACGCGCTGGAGGCCGCGATCACGCTGGCCGAGGAGGAGGGCGAGTTCGCGGGCGGCGGTGTGCTGGTCACGGGCTCGGTGATCACCGTGGGCGAGGCCCGCGTGCTGCTGGGAAGGGGCTGAGGATCCGGTGCGTACGCTCTGCTCCTCCACGCTGATCGGCGAGTTCTTCGTCATCGGGTTCGCCGGGCTGGTCGCGATGAAGGACCCGGACCTGTCGGTGTCGACGGTGTGGACGGTCAGCGGGATCGCGATGCTCGTGTGCCTGCTGCTGTGCGGCGTGGTGACCCGTCCTGGCGGTGTCGCGCTGGGCTGGGCCCTCCAGATCGCGCTGGTCGCGTCCGGGTTCGTCGTACCGACGATGTTCTTCATGGGTGTGGTCTTCGCGGCCCTGTGGTGGGCGTCGGTGCACTACGGCCGCAAGATCGAGGAGGCGAAGGCCCGCTTCGCGGCGCAGGCCGGGGCCTCCGGAGCTGACGCTGCGTAACGGGGGGCGGAGGCTGCCCTGTAGCCTCGTGCCACCGCATATGCCAAGGCACCCAAGGAGCTGCACACCATGACCCAGCGCACCCTCGTCCTCCTCAAGCCCGACGCCGTACGGCGTGGTCTGACCGGCGAGATCATCAGCCGTATCGAGCGCAAGGCGGACTGGCGGATCACCGCGCTGGAGCTGCGCACCCTGGAGCTGGAGACGCTGGAGCAGCACTACGGCGAGCACAAGGGCAAGCCGTTCTACGAGCCGCTGATCGAGTTCATGTCGTCGGGTCCGGTCGTGGCGCTGATCGTCGAGGGCGAGCGGGTCGTCGAGGGTGTGCGCGCCCTGGCGGGTCCGACCGACCCGATCGCCGCGGCACCCGGGTCCATCCGGGGGGACTTCGGTGTCATCGTGCGGGAGAACCTGATCCACGCGTCGGACTCCGAGGAGTCGGCCGAGCGCGAGGTGAAGATCTTCTTCCCCGGACGCGGCTGAGCAAATTTTTCGCGTCTTTTTCTGACGGCCCGTCAGCTCGGCGGGGCGACCGACCTGGGACGGCCGTTCGTTTTCGGCCGTCCTTCGGCATATGCGTGGCGATCGGGGGAACGAGTGCCCCCGATGGGCCGTCTCCACAAGCGAGGCGGCTGCGTACGTGCTGACAATGGCGAAGACCCTCGCGCAGTGTTCGTGCAGGCGCGTCTACCATGTAAGCCTTCACGTCACAGCACCCACTTCGCCGTCCTGAAAAGCTCTCAGAAGCTCCCGGGAAGGCCAGACGAATCCTGATGGGGAACTCAATGTCGTTCATCGGCCGTGACATGGCTGTCGACCTCGGGACCGCCAACACGCTGGTGTACGTCAGGGGTCGCGGGATCGTACTCAACGAGCCGTCCGTGGTCGCGATCAACACCAACACCGGTGGCATCCTGGCCGTGGGCGCCGAGGCGAAGAAGATGATCGGACGGACGCCGGGCAACATCGTCGCCGTGCGTCCGCTGAAGGACGGCGTGATCGCCGACTTCGAGATCACCGAGCGGATGCTGCGCTACTTCATCCTGAAGATCCACAAGCGGCGCTACCTCGCCCGGCCGCGTGTGGTCGTCTGTGTGCCGTCGGGCATCACGGGCGTGGAGCGCCGTGCGGTCATCGAGGCGTCGTCCCAGGCCGGGGCCCGCCAGGTGCACATCATCGAGGAGCCCATGGCCGCGGCCATCGGCTCGGGCCTGCCGGTCCACGAGGCGACCGGCAACATGGTGGTGGACATCGGCGGCGGCACCACGGAGGTCGCGGTCATCTCGCTCGGCGGCATCGTCACCGCCCAGTCCATCCGGGTGGCGGGCGACGAGCTGGACAACGCGATCATCCAGCACATCAAGAAGGAGTACTCGCTCCTCCTGGGTGAGCGGACGGCCGAACAGATCAAGATCACGATCGGTTCGGCGTACGACCTCGACGACGACGAACACACCGAGATCCGCGGCCGGGACCTCGTGTCCGGGCTGCCCAAGACCGTCGTCATCTCGGCCGCCGAGGTGCGCAAGGCGATCGAGGAGCCGGTCAACGCGATCGTCGACGCCGTGAAGACCACCCTCGACAAGTGCCCGCCGGAGCTGTCCGGCGACATCATGGACCGGGGGATCGTGCTGACCGGTGGCGGCGCGCTGCTGCGCGGGCTCGACGAGCGGCTGCGGCGCGAGACCGGCATGCCCATCCACATCGCCGAGGACCCGCTGGACAGCGTGGCGCTCGGTTCCGGCAAGTGCGTCGAGGAGTTCGAGGCGCTCCAGCAGGTCCTGGACGCCCAGCCGCGCAGGTGACACAACTCTTCGATTCCGCCGTACGAGACGAACCCCGCTCGTACGGCGGATCGTTGATATAGAGGCATAAGCTCCCACAAATGGGCCCCTTGGGATCGCGCATCGGGTCTGCGCTTCCCGGGGCCACCCGAATTCCTATGAGGAAGGGCACGGCCGCCGCACGTGAGGGACACGAAAGAGAGCCGGCTGCTCCTGGTACTGCTGATCGCCATCGCGTTCGCGCTGATCACGGTGGACATCCGCGGTGGGCGCAACTCCCCGGTCGACGGGGCCCGGCAGGCCGCCGCGGCGGTCTTCGGCCCGATCGAGAGCGGGGTGTCGTCGGCGGTCGATCCCGTCGGCAACGCCGTCTCCGCCGTCCGAGACTCGGGCGAGCGCCACGACCGGCTCGCCAAGCTGGAGACGGAGAACGCCGCCCTCAAGGCGAAGCTCGGCAGCGACGACCGCAACCGCAGCAGGCTCCAGCAGCTCGACAAGATGCTCAAGGTCGCCGGCGAGGGGCAGTACGGCATCAAGGGCGCCGAGGTCATCGCCATAGGCGCGGCCCAGGGCTTCTCCTGGACCATCACCATCGACGTCGGCGCGGGCGACGGCATCCGGCGCGACATGACCGTCCTCAACGGGGACGGGCTCGTCGGCCGGGTCACCACCGTCGGCCCCAACACCTCCACCGTGCTGCTGGCCAACGACCCCGACTTCACCGTCGGCACCCGCATGGAGGGCAGCGACGAACTCGGCTTCGCCTCCGGGCAGGGCGACCGTCCGCTGCGCGTCGAACTCCTCAACGGCAAGGCCGAGGTGAAGAAGGGCGACCGGCTCGTCACCTTCGGCTCCCAGGCCGACCGCCCGTTCGTACCCGGCGTCCCGGTCGGCATCGTCTCCCGGGTCGACCCCTCCGGCGGCGGCCTGACCCGCACCCTCTACGTCACCCCGTTCGTCGGCTTCAGCAAGCTCGACGTCGTCGGTGTCGTCGTCCAGCCCCCGAAGCGCGACCCGCGCGACGAGGTGCTCCCGGCCAAGCCCCGGCCGACACCCACCCCGACGGTGACCGTCACGGTCACCCCGTCCGCCGACGCGCCCGCCACCGACGAGCCGCAGCAGTAGGAGCTGAATCCCCATGCGTGTCAACCGGATCCTGCTCTCCACCGCGCTGATCGTGGTCGCCCTGGTGGTCCAGGTGAGCGTCCTGTCCCGGCTGCGGCTGCCCGGCGCCGTCCCCGACATACTGCTGCTGACCGTCCTCGGCCTGGCGATGGTGTACGGCCATGTGGGCGGCGCCCTCGTCGGCTTCGGCGCCGGACTGCTCGCCGACCTCGCCCCGCCCGCCGACCACGCGGCCGGCCGCTACGCGCTGGTGCTCTGCGTCATCGGCTACCTCGCCGGCCTCATCAAGCCGGAGAACGGACGCATCAAGTCGGCCACCGGACCCATGGTCGTGGTGGTCGCCGCCGCGATCGGCTCGACCCTGCTGTACGCGGGCGTCGGCGCCCTCGTCGGCGACACCGCCGCCCGCCATGTCGGCCTCGGCAGCCTGCTGTTCACGGCCGCCCTGTACGACCTGCTGCTCGCGCCGTTCGTCGTCCCCGGGGTGATGGCCCTGGCTCGCCGCGCCGACAACGACCCGCTCGCCGAGACCGCCTCCGCCGGCAAGGGCACCGACATCTCCTCGGGCTGGCTCTCCTCCGGCACGGGCCTGCGCATCGGCGGCCAGCGCGGCGGCCTCGGCGCCCTGAAGAGCAAGGCCCGCGTCCGCACCGCGCGCGTCGGACGCATCAAGGGGGTCAAGCGACTGTGACGGCACCGGAGTTCGGGGCGGACGTTCACAGGTCCGTCGGATATGACTCGTACACGCGCTGAGAGGGGACGGCAGCCGCAGTGACCACGTCCCACCCGTCTCCCACCACCACCCTCAACGGAGTGGGCCCCGCCCATGACTAACATCCCCGAGACCGGACGGACCCCGCGGGTCCAGATCCGGCTCGTCGTCATCCAGATCCTCGTCCTCTCCCTGCTCGGCACCCTCGGTGGCCGGCTGTGGTACCTCCAGATCCGGGAGGGCGCCGAGTACCAGAAGGAGGCGTCGGGCAACCACGTCCAGCAGGTCGTGGAGCCCGCCGTGCGCGGCTCGATCCTGGACGCGCGCGGGGTGCCGCTCGCCGACAACGAGACCCGGCTGGTCGTCTCCGCCTCCCGCACCGACCTGCTCAAGCAGGACGACGACGGCAAGGCGGTGCTGACCAAGCTGGCCGGTGTCCTCGGCATGAGCCCCGAGGAGGTGATACAGAAGGTCCGGCTGTGCGACGCCCAGACGCCGCAGCCCTGCTGGAACGGCTCGCCGTACCAGCCCATCCCGATCACCGACGAGGCCACCGCCAAGCAGGCCCTCCAGATCCGCGAGCGCTCCGAGGACTTCCCCGGCATCACCGCCGAGCCGGAGGCCGTGCGCCGCTACCCGGGCCCCGGCAAGTCCAACACCTCCCAGGTGCTCGGCTACCTCTCGCCGGTCACCGACGACGAGCTCCAGAAGGCCAAGGACAGCGACTCGCCCTACCTGCGCTCCGACCAGGTCGGCCGCTCGGGTCTCGAGCGCCAGTACGACAAGGAGCTGCGCGGCAAGGCCGGCGTGACCCGCTACGAGGTCGACAACCTCGGCCGGGTCATCGGCAAGGCCGAGGCGGACCCGGCGCAGCCCGGCTCCAACCTCGTCACCAGCATCGACTCCCGGGTGCAGCGCGTCGCCGAGTACGAGCTCGACAAGGCGATGAAGGTCGCCCGCCAGCAGTTCGACAAGATCACCAACGAGTACTACAAGGCCGACTCCGGCGCCGTCGTCGTCATGGAGGCCAAGACCGGCCGGATCGTCGCCATGGCGTCCGCGCCGACGTACGACCCGAACGTCTGGGTGGGCGGCATCTCCGCGAAGGACTACAAGAAGCTCACCGGCAAGAAGTCCGACTACCCGCTGCTCAACCGGGCCATACAGGGTCAGTCCGCACCGGGTTCGACGTTCAAGGTGGTCTCCACGGCCGCCGCGGTCGAGGCCGGCTACGTCTGGGACGGCGGCTACCCCTGCACCAGCTCGTACTCGGTGGGCGGCCAGGTCTTCAAGAACTTCGAGGGCGAGAACTTCGGCCCCATCTCGCTCGGCCGCGCCCTGGAGGTCTCCTGCGACACGGTCTTCTACGGCCTCGCCGACCGCGAGTGGAAGAAGGACGGCGGCATCAACCCGAAGAAGGGCCAGCCCAAGGACTACTTCTACAAGGCCGCCCACCAGTTCGGCCTCGGCAGGACCACCGGCATCGACCTGCCCAACGAGGTCACCGGCCGCGTCCCCGACCGCAAGTGGAAGCAGGACTACTGGAAGGCCAACAAGGACGCCTGGTGCAAGTCCGGCAAGAAGGACGGCAGTTACGTCGAGAAGATCGCCTACGAGAACTGCCTCGAAGGCAACAAGATGCGTGAGGGCGACTCGATCAACTACTCCATCGGCCAGGGCGACACCCTCGTCACGCCGGTCCAGGAGGCCGTGATCTACGGGGCCCTCGCCAACGGCGGCACCATGTACCAGCCGACCATCGGCAAGGCGATCGTCAGCGCCGACGGCAAGTCCGTCCAGGAGATCAAGCCCACCAAGCAGGGCAGGCTGCCGGTGAACAAGGCCGCCCTCAAGGGCATGGGCGAGGCCCTCCAGGGCGTCGTCACCCGCGGTACGGCCGCCTGGAAGTTCACCGGCTGGCCCCAGGACAAGATCACCCTGCACGCCAAGACCGGTACCGCCGAGGTCTACGGCAAGCAGACCACGTCCTGGCTCGCCACGTACTCCAAGGACTACACGGTCATCATGACCATCGCCCAGGCCGGTACGGGTTCCGGCGCCTCCGGTGAGGCCGTGCGCAACATCTACAGCGCGATGTACGGCGTCCAGCCGGACGGCGCCATCGACAAGAAGAAGGCGCTGCTGCCCACGCCCGAGGCCAAGCTGCCCACGGTCCGCACCGACGGCACGATCAAGTCCCCGAAGGTCTCCGACGACCCGGTCAAGGACGTCCTGGCCACCCCGTCGGGCTCGCCCTCCCCGGACGACGGCTCGTTGCCCCCGGCCACGACGAGCACCCCCACGACCGGCAACCGCGACACCCGCAGGCGCCCGCGCCGACGGGGGAGCCGGAGGCTGCCCGCATGACCGGGGTGAACAGCTTCTCCGTCTCCGGGTACGGCCCCCAGCGGGCCGGCTGGACCCGGATCTTCGCCCGGGACTCGCTGGCCCGCCGGCTGGACTGGCCGATCCTGCTGGCCGCGCTGGCGCTGTCGTTCCTCGGCTCGGTACTGGTGTTCTCCGCGACCCGCAACCGCACCGAGATCAACCAGGGCGACCAGTACTACTTCCTGCTCCGCCACCTCATGAACACCGGCATCGGGGTCGCCCTGATGATCGGCACGATCTGGCTCGGCCACCGCTCGCTGCGCAACGCCGTGCCGGTCCTCTACGGCCTGTCCGTGCTCGGCATCCTGCTGGTGCTCACCCCGCTCGGCTCCACGGTCAACGGCGCGCACTCCTGGATCGTGCTCGGCGGCGGCTTCTCGCTCCAGCCCTCCGAGTTCGTGAAGATCACGATCATCCTGGGCATGGCGATGCTGCTGGCGGCCCGGGTGGACGCGGGGGACAAGAAGTACCCCGACCACCGCACGGTCCTCCAGGCCCTCGGCCTGGCCGCCGTCCCCATAATGATCGTCCTGCTCATGCCCGACCTCGGCTCGGTCATGGTCATGGTCATCATCATCCTGGGCGTGCTGCTCGCCTCCGGCGCCTCCAACCGCTGGGTGTTCGGGCTGATCGGCGCGGGCGCCCTCGGCGCGATCGCGGTGTGGCAGCTGCACATCCTGGACGAGTACCAGATCAACCGGTTCGCCGCGTTCGCCAACCCCGACCTCGACCCGGCGGGCGTCGGCTACAACACCAACCAGGCCCGTATCGCGATCGGCTCGGGCGGGCTGACCGGCGCGGGCCTGTTCCACGGCTCGCAGACCACCGGCCAGTTCGTGCCCGAGCAGCAGACGGACTTCGTGTTCACGGTCGCGGGCGAGGAGCTGGGCTTCCTCGGCGCGGGCCTGATCGTGGTCCTGCTCGGCGTGGTGCTGTGGCGGGCCTGCCGCATCGCCCGCGAGACGACCGAGCTGTACGGCACGGTCGTCGCCGCCGGGATCGTCGCCTGGTTCGCGTTCCAGGCGTTCGAGAACATCGGCATGACCCTGGGCATCATGCCGGTCACCGGCCTCCCGCTGCCCTTCGTGTCGTACGGCGGCTCGTCGATGTTCGCGGTCTGGGTGGCGGTCGGGCTGCTGCAGTCGATCCGGGTGCAACGGCCGATGTCGGCGTAGGCCCGCGGCGCTTCGACGGGGGCGGGGTGCGGGCCACTCCGCCCCCCTTGTCGTCCCGGCCATCCATCTGTCCTCCCGGCCATTCATCCTTTTCCTGGGGTTTCTTTCTCATTCACCCCGGTCGGCCCCTGCCCTCCCGGCGTGTGGGCCACTAGATTCGGTTCATGGCGGATGAGAAACGCGAGATCGAGCGCAAGTACGAATCCGACGACAGCGGGCTGCCCGACCTGACCGGCATCGGCAGGGTTGCCACCGTCCTGGACAAGGGCGTCACACACCTCGACGCCACCTACTACGACACCGTCGACGAACGCCTGGCCCGGCACGCCCTCACCCTGCGCCGCCGCACCGGCGGCGGCGACGCCGGCTGGCACCTGAAGTTCCCGGTCGCCCGCGACGTCCGCGACGAGATCCGCGCCCCCCTCTCCGACGACCTCCCGGACGAGCTCGCCGGCCTGCTGCGCTCCCGCGTCCGCGACGCCGACCTCGTCCCCGTGATGCGCCTGCGCTCCGCCCGCGACGTGAGCCACCTCCTCGACGCCGACGGCGCGCTCCTCGCCGAGGTCAGCGTGGACGCCGTCACCGCCGAACGGCTCTCCGGCCCCGGCCGCGGCACCACCGCCCAGTGGACCGAGATCGAGGTCGAACTCGGCGACGACATGTCCCCCGCCTTCCTCGACAAGGTCGAGAAACGGCTGCGCAAGGCCGGCGTACGCCCCTCCGAGTCCGCCTCGAAGGTCGCCCGCGCCCTCGCCGAGACCTCGCCGGGCCCGGCCGGGCCCGCACCCGAGCCCCCCGCCGCGCCGCTCACCGCGGGCGACCACGTCCTCGCCTACGTCCGCGCCCAGCGCGACGCCGTGGTCGAGCTGGACCCCGCCGTACGGCGCGACGAGTACGACTCCGTGCACCGCATGCGCGTCGCCACCCGCCGGATGCGCAGCGCCTTCCGCTCCTACGGCGGCGTCCTCGACCGCGCCGTCACCGACCCCATCGGCGCGGAGCTGAAGTGGCTCGCCGCCGAGCTGGGCGTCGACCGCGACCGCGAAGTGCTCACCGAGCACCTCACCACCGCCCTCGACGCCCTGCCCGAGGACCTGGTCTCGGGACCGGTCCGCACCCGGCTGGGCACCTGGGCCGCCGACCGCCGCGGCGGCGCGCGCCGCCGGCTCGTCGGCGTCCTCGACTCCCAGCGCTATCTGAACCTCCTCGACACCCTGGACGCCCTCGTCGCCGCCCCGCCCCTCCTGCCGGCCGCCGCCCGCGACCCGGAGAAGGCGGTCGCCAAGGCCGTACGCAAGGACGTCGGCAAGCTGTCCGCGCTGGTCGAGCAGGCCATCGAGCTGCCCCCGGGCCACGACCGCGACCTCGCCCTGCACGAGGCCCGCAAGAAGGCCAAGCGCACGCGCTACGCGGCGGAGGCCGCCACCCCCGCGCTCGGCGCCCCGGCCGCCGCCCTCACCAAGGCCGCCAAGGGCCTCCAGACCCTGCTCGGCGACCACCAGGACAGCGTCATGGTCCGCCAGACGCTGCGCGAGCTGTCGGCGGTGGCGCACGCGGCCGGCGAGAACACGTTCACGTACGGGATCCTCTACGCCCGCCAGGAGTGGCGCGCGGCCGATGTGGAGACACGGCTGCCGGAGATCTGGCGGGAGGGGTGGGGCGGGGCGTCCGTCTGAGCGTGCGGGGGAGCCTTCCGGGCGGGTTAGGCTTGATGGTCAGCCCTGTCAGCTCACGAAGGTTCGCGAGATGCCTGCCGAAGTCACTGCGGCCGCCGAGTCTGTGTTCCCGCAGCTCGAAGCACTGCTCCCGCACGTGCAGAAGCCCATCCAGTACGTCGGCGGAGAGCTCAACTCCACGGTCAAACCGTGGGAGTCGTGCGACGTCCGCTGGGCACTGATGTACCCGGACGCGTACGAGGTCGGCCTGCCCAACCAGGGCGTCATGATCCTCTACGAGGTGCTGAACGAACAGCAGGGCGTCCTCGCCGAGCGCACGTACAGCGTGTGGCCGGACCTGGAGGCGCTGATGCGCGAGCACGGCGTCCCGCAGTTCACGGTGGACAGCCACCGCCCGGTGCGGTCGTTCGACGTGTTCGGCCTGTCCTTCTCCACGGAGCTGGGCTACACCAACATGCTCACGGCCCTTGACCTGGCCGGCATCCCCCTGGAGTCGAAGGACCGCGGCCTGGACGACCCGATCGTGCTCGCGGGCGGCCACGCGGCGTTCAACCCGGAGCCGATCGCGGACTTCATCGACGCCGCGGTCATCGGCGACGGCGAGCAGGCCGTGCTCGACATGACGCGGATCATCCGCGAGTGGAAGGCGGAGGGCCGCCCCGGCGGCCGCGAGGAGGTCCTGTTCCGCCTGGCGCGCACGGGAGGCGTCTACGTCCCGGCGTTCTACGACGTCGAGTACCTCGCCGACGGCCGGATCGCCCGGGTGGTCCCCAACAAGTCGGGCGTGCCGTGGCGGGTGTCCAAGCACACGGTCATGGACCTGGACGAGTGGCCCTACCCCAAGCAGCCGCTGGTCCCGCTCGCCGAGACGGTGCACGAGCGCATGTCGGTGGAGATCTTCCGCGGCTGCACGCGCGGCTGCCGCTTCTGCCAGGCGGGCATGATCACCCGCCCGGTGCGCGAGCGCTCGATCACGGGCATCGGCGAGATGGTCGACCGGGGCCTGAAGGCGACGGGCTTCGAGGAGGTGGGCCTCCTGTCCCTCTCCTCGGCGGACCACAGCGAGATCGGGGACGTCGCCAAGGGCCTGGCGGACCGCTACGAGGACGACAAGATCGGCCTCTCCCTGCCCTCCACCCGCGTGGACGCGTTCAACATCGACCTGGCGAACGAGCTGACCCGCAACGGCCGCCGCTCGGGCCTCACGTTCGCCCCCGAGGGCGGCTCGGAGCGCATCCGCAAGGTCATCAACAAGATGGTCTCCGAGGACGACCTGATCCGTACGGTCGCCACGGCGTACGGCAACGGCTGGCGCCAGGTGAAGCTGTACTTCATGTGCGGTCTGCCGACGGAGACGGACGACGACGTCCTCCAGATCGCCGACATGGCGATGCGGGTCATCCAGAAGGGCCGTGAGGTGTCGGGGGCGAACGACATCCGCTGCACGGTGTCGATCGGCGGCTTCGTCCCCAAGCCCCACACCCCCTTCCAGTGGGCGCCGCAGCTGTCGGCGGCCGACACGGACGCGCGCCTGGAGAAGCTGCGGGACAAGATCCGCGGCGACAAGAAGTACGGCCGCTCGATCGGCTTCCGCTACCACGACGGCAAGCCCGGCATCGTCGAGGGCCTGCTCTCCCGGGGCGACCGCCGGGTGGGCGCGGTGATCCGCGCGGTGTACGACGACGGCGGCCGCTTCGACGGCTGGCGCGAGCACTTCTCGTACGACCGCTGGATGGCCTGCGCCGACAAGGCCCTCGCCCCCTTCGGCGTGGACGTCGACTGGTACACCACCCGCGAGCGCACCTACGAGGAGGTCCTCCCCTGGGACCACCTCGACTCGGGCCTCGACAAGGACTGGCTCTGGGAGGACTGGCAGGACGCCCTGGACGAAACAGAGGTCGACGACTGCCGCTGGACACCGTGCTTCGACTGCGGAGTCTGCCCCCAGATGGACACAGCCATACAAATCGGCCCCACCGGCAAGAAGCTGCTCCCGCTCACGGTCAAGAAGTAGCCGTGAGCAGCGGCGATGCCATCCAGCGGATGGCTGAGGCGCTTGCCGACGTATCCGAGGCGGACCGCGCCGAAGCCCTGCGAGGGCTTGGCGTGAAGGAGTGCGAGCAGGCTCCGCGCGGCGCACGCCGCTCCCCGCCCCTCGGCAGGACTCGGGCATCGTCTCGGCGGTCGAGTGGGTGTAGATGAAGAGAGGCGTTCGGACGATCCCGTCCGGGCGCCTCTCGGCGTTCCTGGGGCACTGTCTGTCTGAACTGCTGTGCGCCTGCCTCAGGCGCTCTCTCCCAGGTGTCGGTACAACGTGGCGCGGGAGACGCCGAGGGCCTTAGCGATGGCGCTGACGCTCTCGCCCTTGGCCTTCCTGGCGCGGGCCACGGTGATTACGTCCTCGTCCACCACAGACGGCCGGCCGCCGGTACGGCCCTGCGCCTTGGCTGCTTCCAGTCCGGCCCGCGTGCGGTCCTTGATGAGTGACCGCCCGAACTCCGCCATGGCCGCGATGATCTGGAAGAACAGGCGTCCGTCGGCCGACGTGGTGTCGACAGAGGAGAGCGCACCGTCGAGCACGCGGAAACCTATGCCGCGCTCGCGCAGGCCGTCGACGATGGACACAAGGTCGATGAGCGACCGGCCGAGCCGGTCAAGCTTCCACACGCACAGGACGTCGCCCGGTCGGGCGTAGTCCAGTATGGCCGTCAGTCCCGGCCGGTCTGTGCCCTTCCCGCTGGCCTTGTCCTCGAAGATGCGGACGCACCCTGCGGCCGTGAGCGCGTCGCGCTGAAGCTGCGCTTCCTGGTCGCCAGTGGAGACGCGGGCGTAACCGATGAGCTGGCCAGTGATCGTGTTCGTCGTCATGACACGGACCGTCTCAAAACTCGTCTCAAAAAATCAAGTCCGAGACGGGGATTTCGAGACGGGTTTTGAACAGGGCTGTGCCCCTGTGAGGGGCGCTCCGTCTCTCGTCTCACAAACCTTGGTTTTCGAGACGGTCCACGCTTGCCCGTGTGGGGCGACTGTCGCACCCGTCGGAACGCTTGCCCGTCGGTACGCACTTCTCTTGGGACCAGGGTTCCAAGTTCTACTGGCCCCACTCTGATCGGGTGACTCCACTGGTAGGCGGCAGAGTGTCTCGCTAATCCTCCTTGTCCTGGTCAGCTTCATCGTCCGTCCAGGGGTACAGGGTGGCGAAGTGACGGATTCGCTCCAGCTCGGCGGCTTCGTCGGCGGCGTCGTAGTGCCGTATCTGCTTCCACCAGCGGTCGTAGTCGTAGCCGTCGCAGTGGTTGAAGTCGAGGGCGGTGCTGCGTAGCCGCTGCCACTCACGCACGATCGCAGCGCGCTGCCACGGCTCGGGCCGCTCCACCATGAGGAGAGGTCTCGCCGGTCTCACCGACATCCTCGGACACTCGCCCCAACTGCGCGTTGAGGAAGGTCTCCAGGGCGCGGACGTTCTCGGGGGTCAGATCGACGGCGTAGATGAGGGTGCGTTCAGGCGGTGAGTTCGTCATACGGATGGGTCCTATCTTTCGTGCGGTGCCAACTGGAGCACTCCGGGTGGAGCTGAATCAACCGGGTATTCCGTGGGCCAGAAGACTCTGGTGGGCAGGGACCAAAGAAGTGCGTGCAGACACTTGCCCCTTCGTCCACAGCAAGGCGCTTGCGCCCGTCTCGCGGCCTGCCCCGGTGTTCGACCGGCAAGGCCCAGGCGTGCGTCCCGTCTGGCGCTCACGCCAGCGCACAGCCGTCTGCCTGCCGATGGCAGGCAGACGTGACGGCAGGGGCAGGGGGTGGGGTATGACCCCTCGAAGGGGGCAAGCCCGACCGCCATGCCATAGCAGCCAAGGTTCCGCCACGGTTCCAGGGTCCGTCTTCCCTGCCCGCAGGCTGCCACGGCGAGAGCGTATGGCCTGGTCACAGACCTACCGTGCCTTGCTCGCAGCGGCGGAAAGCTGCAAGGAACAGGGCCTAACGGCTGCACCTGCGGGGCGCGGCAGCGCCCCCTAGCTAGGGCTTGCTCCTGTCGGCCCCCTCCGGGGCCGCACTGTCGTTGAGCACTGCGACTGTGGCGGCCGGGAGGCCGCCCCTTGCTGCCTTTCTCTGCGCCGTTGTCTTTCCCTAATGGGGGCGCTGCCGCGCCCCTACTTGCGCTTGAAGCAGGCTGCTTCCTTCAGTCGGCCTCGACAGAGGCCGGACTGGGCCAAATAGATAAGAGAGGGCGCGAACGTTTTCGCAGGTCGAAGACTGTGCCGGTACACCCCGGACGTGCTCTGACTACACACAGCGCGTGTGCTCACCGATCCTGGTGGAGGCGGTAGGGGATCGGCGCGCCCATGCCCTTCTGGAACAGGTGAGACGGAAGCACAAGGCACGCGGCCCGGAACGGGACGACACGAGGTCCAGTTCCTTGGCGCGGGCCACCGCGTTACGGGTGCTCTGGTCGGACAGTGGTTTGCCCTCCTTGCCCAGCAGCACGGCCAGCCGGCCGGGCTCGAAGGCTGCGTGTCCTTGCCGGTCTGCCCAACCGATGGCGGCGAAGTGGACACGGTAGGCGAGAGGGTGCCCGGGGTGCTGTGCCATGCGCCGGTACTCGTGCTGGGAGACACCACCCCACGGACGGTTGTGGCCGAAGCTGATCGTCACCGGCTACCCCCTTCCTGCGGGGAGCGGCTGCACTCGTGCGCTTCGTTGTCGACAAGAGGCGACGCGCAGACCTCACAGGTCCAGACGACTTCGATCGTGATGTTCAAGGGCTGGCGACTCCTGGCGCTGGCCGAGGGCAGCACGGAGCCGCGCCTCAGCGTTGGGTGGAAGTCGCGCAGTACCGTCCTGCGCTTCGGGACGTCCTCGACGTCCCTGCGAGCCCCTCGGGATCGCGGCCCCTCACGGAGTGGCCAGCTCTACCGCCGCTGAACGGCGGGACCTACGGTGCCCGCTCCCAGAAGGAGCGGGAGAGTCTTCCTATCCGGAGCCCGGGCCGACCGTCAAGCCGGAACACCTCCGGGCATGGCTGGCCGAGCCGCCTGGAGATGCCTGTCCCGGCTCCCTCGTCAGACCCTTGCCGCGAAGTCGTCACCCTTGATGACCAGGCGTTCGCGAACGTCGCGCGGGATCTTGAGCCGCAGGTGTACGGACGGGGCTCGCACCCCCTTCACCTTCGTACGGGTCACATCGCACGTGACGCCCACGCGGCGCAGGTCCTCAGCCATGGCCTCCATACCGCCGGCTTCCCACATCTCCCGGAAGGTCTTGCCGTTGTGCACGAGTACCCAACGGTCCTGCGTGGTCTCGGGATCGATAGCGCTCAACTCTTCCGTGAGCTGGTCGAGCGTCTTCTCCGCCCGCTCGCGAGTGAACCGAGTCTTCGAGAAGCGGCCCTCTGGTTCGAGCTCCGCCATGTAATAGGAGATGGCATTTTCGAGCCGCTTGACTTCGGCGCGTGCCTCGGCTCCCTTTGCGTACTCCCGGACCTGGACGGGGAAGTCGCCGAGGACGCGCAGCACGTCGCCCACGAGGACGTCGTACACGTCCTGCGGGTTGGGTGCGCCGAGCCCGCCGCCCTTGCACTTGCCGCAGCGCAGGTACGTGTAGCTCCGGCCGTTGCTCATGTTCTTCTGCACGGTCATGTTGGTTGAGCAGTCGACGCAGACGAGTACGCCGAGGAACTGGGTCGCTCCGCCCGCCTGCCGGGTGGGCTGGTTCTTGCCCCGGCGATCGAGTGCCGCTTGAAGGGTCTCGAACTCCTCCTCGGTGAAGATCGGAGGACCGACCCGTATCGGCTTCCCGTCGTTGCCGAGGACGAGTCTGCTCCGTCGCTTCCCGCCCTGCTTGTTCTCCTCGACCCGGTAGCCCATAAGTGCGGGGTTGCGAAGGCGGCGAAGGAGAGTCGACGTCGTGAGCCTTGTCGACATGAGCCCGGAGCGGACGAGACAAAGGGCCATGCGTCGGGCGGAGACGCCCCGCAGCGCCATGTGCCGGGCCCAGTGCAGTGCCTTGTGTGCGCTCGGCTCGATGGCGAGCGCGGGTTTACCGTCCACCTTCGTCGTGACGTATCCGTACGTCGGCTTACCGACGAGCCACGAGTCCTGAGTGCGGGCGTAGTCCCACAGCGACGTGACGCGGGTCGACGTGTTCGCCGCCTCGATCTCCGCGATGCCGCCGATGAGCGTGACCATGATCCGGCCCACGGTCGTGCTGAGGTCGATCGCGTCGTTTTCCGACACGAGGTTCTTCCCGTACCGCTCGCACCACTCGATCATCGTGGACAGGTCCGTCATGCGACGGATGAAGCGGTCGAGCTTCCAGAAGAGCAGAGCATCGAACTCCGGGGCCCGGTTGTTGAGCCACTCGCCGAGCTCCTTCCGCTTCCACGGCGGAACCTTCGTCGCCGACACGTTCAGATCGGAGGCGACACCGACGACGCGGTACCCCTTCTCTCTGGCCAGGAGACGCAGGTCGAGTTCCTGTCGTACGGGTGAGGTGGTGTCTTCCGTAAGTACGGACAGGCGGACGGAGAGGAGCGCGCGCGGAGCATCCTCGGGGAGCAGAGCCTCCGCCCGCTTCAGGTCCTCCAGGAGAGCCAGGTCCGAGGCGCTCCACTCGCTCTCGATGTCGTACGTCTTCATGGTCGCGGAGCGTACAGGTTAGATGTGGAGCTGTTTTGCTATAGCTCCAGATGGACACCCACATCCAAGAAACACGGCGCCGACACCGAGCGCTCACTCCCACTGAGGTGGGCGAGGCGCTCGTACCGGGTGGTTGAGGCGCAGGCTTGGAGCCCCTTCGGTTCGGAGGGGCTCTTGCCGTATTGATGGCGATGCAGGCAGCACCGCGGCGCGCCCCTCGCCTTGCTGTTTCCCGCTGATGATCTGCATGGGGCATCGATTCCAGTTGCCTTTGGCAAGTTGATATCCAGGACTGTGATTGCTGGATAAAGTCGGTTTGTCGTAACTGGTTGTGGGGACAGCCAGAGCTTGGTCGGCGCTGCCGACGTCCTGGGGAGGGCTTGAGCGTATGAGTCGTCGCTCTGCTGGTTTCGTCAACACTTGGGCTGAAGCGCAGCGCCAGTACCAGCGGCAGATCGAGGTCGAGCAGAGGCGACGTCGGGAAGAAGCGCGACAAGCGCGGGACTACGAGCGACGTGCGGCTCAGGGGCACCGGGAGTACCGGCAGGCAGCGGCCAGGCAACGGACGGCAGAGCTGGACGCACAGGTCGCGACCTTGCAGGGAGTCCTGACCACGGGTTGCCGGGCGCCGGTGTTCAGGGTCTCGTCGTTGACGCGCGTGGCTGAGATTCCGCCGTTCGACCCTGGCCGGCTCGCGTGGCCGGTGCGTATGCCTGATCCGAACCAGTACCAGGCGCAGAGCGGCTGGACGGCCAATCGGCGTGCGCAAGCGCAGGCAGAGGCGCGGACCCGCTTTGAGCACGACTGGCATGCGGCGCAGGCTGCGGAGACACAGCGACTGCAGCGGTTGGCCGCCGCCCAGCGGGACCATGACCAGAGGGCTGAAGCGCAGCGAGCTGAAGTGCGACGGCACAACGATGGCATCACCGAGGCGATTGCGGGCGTCAGGCGGGGCGACCCCGAAGCCGTGGTCGAGTACTTCTCGGCTGCTCTCTACTCGTCGACCGCATGGCCTGAAGGGTTTCCCCGACAGGTGGCGGCGGCCTTCGACGCGGCGGCGCGGCAGTTGGTGCTGGACTGGGAGATGCCCGGGTACGACGTCGTCCCGGAAGCGAAGTCGGTGAGGTACGTACCGGCCCAGGACCAGGACAAGGAGACGGCGCGCCCCGTGACACAGCGGCGCGCCTTGTACCGAGAGGTGCTGGCACAGAGCGTGCTGTTGGTGCTGCACCAGCTCTTCGGGGCGGACGAGTTCGGCATTCTCGACTCGGTGGTACTGAACGGCTTCGTGGACGCTCCCGATCCCGCGACGGGCAGGCAGGCCCACATTTTCCTGGCCACCGTCATGGCACAGCGGGCGACCTTCACCGGGCTGCATCTGGAACAGGTGGACCCGACCAGTTGCCTCACGGACGCGCTGCGGGGACAACTCACACCCCGGCCTGACCAGCTCACCTCTCTACGGCCGAGCCGGCAGCCGCAGGACGTCGGCAACCAGGTTGTCACCCACGGAGGTGGTGACGAGGAGCCGGACCTGTACGACATGGACCCGATCGCCTTCGAATCCCTCGTCGCCGACCTGTTCCGAGCAATGGGGATGCAGGCTGTTACCACGCAGCGCTCGAACGACGGCGGTGTTGATGTCGACGCGATGGACCCCGCCCCCATCCGGGGCGGCAAAATCGTCGTGCAGGTGAAGCGTTACCGCAACACCGTGCCACCCACCGCGGTGCGCGACTTGTACGGCACGGTCCACGACGTCGGCGCCAACAAGGGGGTTCTGGTGACGACTTCGGGCTTCGGCCCGGGCTCACACACCTTCGCCCGCGGCAAGCCGCTGGAGCTGATCTCGGGCCGTGAACTCGTCGACCTGCTGCACCGGCACGGGCTTCGCGGACGACTGGGGGAGGGCGGCCAACCTGCCCACGCACAGCCGGCACCGTCCCGTCCCACGACTTCGTCCGATGACTACAACGTGTTGGGCATGACGTGGTCCGGCAACGTGGCGTTGGACGTCTGCGCCCTCGTCTGCCATGGCAATCGAGTCCTCAGCGAAGACCATTTCGTCTTTTTCAACAACCCGCAGACCCCGGATGGTTCGGTGCGCGCGATGCCGGCGTCTGCACCGGACAGGGCCGCCATTCGCGTTACCTTCGACGCGCTGCCGGAGGGTGCTGATCGATTCGTTCTGGTAGCGGCTGTGGACCCGGAAACCAACCCGAACGCCGATCTTTCCGGATTCACCGATGCCTGCATTCGCCTGCTCGATCCGTCGATGACCGAACTCGGTCGCCTGGACGTCTCCGACGGTCGCGTCGGTGAAACGGCCTTGGTACTCGGCTCATTCAGACGTAGGGCCACTGGCGACTGGGACTTCGTGCTCGGCGGGAAGGGCTACACGGGCGGCCTGGAGCATCTCCTCCAGGACTTCGGCATCGAAGTGGAGTAGTCCTGAGGGCGTCGGCTCGTCATGGCCTCAGTCTGTGAGGCCGTCGCGCAGCAGGCGTCGGGCCACCTCGGTGCGGGCCGTGGCCAGTTCCGTGGCGATCAGCTCCGTCCGGCGGGTCTCCGGTACCACTGCGGCTGCCTCGGGCTCACCGACGAGCAGGCAGGCGCGCCGTAGATGGGTCGGCGGGTGGGTGGTGTCGACCTGGTGCCCGCGCCGGGCTCCGGCGCGCCGCCGCCGTTCGTACTCGTGTTCCGGGACGGACGCCGCGTACGCGGTCAGCAGCCCCCACAGTTCGTCGGTCCGGGCCTCGGCCTCCCGGCTGGCCCTCCACCCACCGAGGGCGGCGCGGTTGGCCTCGGTGCGCAGCAGGACGCCTAGCGCCTCGGCGATGAGCAACCGGTCCATGAGGCCCACCGCCGCCTGCGTGGAAGCGGTGCGGGCGGCCAGCCGGTCGGCGAGGTACTCGGCCCGTATCCCGGCCCGCGATGTCAGCCGGACGAGCAGTGCCAGCGCCCCCCGGACCAGCAGGCGTGGCAGCACGTAGGAGGCATTGACGACCATCTCGATCGCGGACGGGTGCGGAAGCGGCTGGAGGGTGTGGTGCCAGAGGGACAGGGTTCGCACCGCTGTGCCCACCACCAGGCCGTTGCGCGTGTCGCCGTTGGCGTAGTGGGCCAGCTCGTGGCCGAGCAGCGCGATCCGCTCCCCGGGCGTCAGGACCTCCCACAGCGGCAGGCCCAGTACCAGCAGCCGCCGGCCGCGCACACCGTACGTCATGACACCGGCGTTGATGCTCCCGTCCACGGCGATCGCGTGCACGCTTCGGGTGCCGACCGTCCGCGCCACCTCGTCCACCAGGGCGAAGAGTTCGGGCGCGTCGGCTCGGAACAGCACGGGCCGGTCGTCGGGCAGACGGCGAACCCTCGGGGCGAGCACACAGGCCAGCACCAGGAACACCAGCCCCGCCACCATGCCGAGGCCACCCCAGGCCGCCACCACGCACCAGACACCACCGACGGCGAACGCGAGGGTGACGCCGTGCACGGTCAGAGCGAGCGCGGTGGCCGCCATCGCCGAGGCGTCACGCCGCGGGCGTGTTTCCCGCCCGCTCAGTATCTCGGCAAGCAACTGCTCGCCATGCCGTTGGGCCAGGGCGCGCTCAGCTCGCTCCAGCCGTCCCATGTCCGGCTGTGGCTCCTCGGGGGCCACGTTCCAGTCGCAGGCGGCGCACCAGACGGTGAACCGGCTGTCGCCGCGGATCTCGGTGCCGCATTCCGGGCACGGCCGTGTGGTCTCTCTGGCGACGGCGGGCATCACGTTTTCCCCTCCCTCGCGGCTCCTCCCCGAGCCGCTGCCTGCTGGTACGGACCGATCTGATCACACCGCGGAGCCACGGTGCGGGCGCGGCCGTCGTATGGGCCGAACCGTGATCCCGCCGCAACGATCAGAGCCGCCCGCTTGCCGTCGACCCGGGTAGAACAGGCGAGTTGGACCTTCGAACAAGGCCAAATCGCGCTCTATTGCGACTTGCTCGGACTCACTCACACTCGAACTCATGGGGGCGACCAGCGATCGTGACGAGCGCATGTGCCAGCGCTGCGGGGAGGCCGGGCCTGCGGTCCGTAGCCGAGGGCGCATTGATCTCATGGCCGTGTTGTGCGACGGCTGTTGGAATCGGCTCGCCAATGACATGGCAGAGGAAGAGGGCGCGACGGCGGCGCCCCGACCTGAGTTCGACCCCGACGACGTCACGTTCGTGGAGCCGCCGACTTGCCGCCTGTGCGGCGCTGACGTGCGTGTTTATCCCACTGTCTACGATCGATGGGTCAGTTTGGCGACGACGGAGCTACCGGCCAAGGACGTTCCCCGGCCTTTCCGGTGGCGGCTGGTCGAGATCAAGCCCCTTCACTCTCCCGTGGTGATCGACGTCGTGGCGGTTCGAGTGCGTGGCATCGAGCCGATCCCGGGTGAACTGGTGACGCCGGCCCATCAGTTCCTGTGTGCTGCGGATCAGGCAGCGCGATCGGTTGCCGAGAGCTCGCTCGATCGGTGACATCACCGGCCAGACCGGGGCAGCGGTGTTCCGTCGGTTACTTCTTCACTTCGGCGACGGCGCGCAGGGCGAGCAGTCGCTGGTCGAGTGCCGCGAAGTCGGGGTGGGGCACGGTTTGGCTCATCTGTCCGGTGAAGAGGACCATCGCGATGGTGCTGTCGTCGGCCCAGACACAGACGGGCATCTGGTACCGGGCCTTGTGGCCCGGTGTTGGGCGTGTTCATCTTTTGGCGTGGCTTATGGGTGGAGTCGGCGTTCGCTTGTGCTGCTCTTCGTGGTCTCCGCGGGAGTGCCGGTGGTGCTTGTTCTTGGAGCTGTCACCGGGTGGAGTCGGTCGGTGGTGGGTGCACCGGTCTGGGTGGCTTGGACGGTTGCGGTTCTGGCGGTCCTCGTCGGTTTTCCGTTTGCCTGGTTCTCCACCCCGCTGGGTACCCGAAGTGCGACGAACCTGCTGCTCAGGGCCTACCGCCGGGACGGGTTGGAGGCTGTCGAGCAGCAGTATCTGTCCAAGCTGGCGCCTCGCAGGGCCGGGCTTCAGCTGTTCAACCTCGGGCTCGCCCTCGATCGCGCCGGTGACCAGGATGGCGCCCACGTGGTCTACCGGCACGCCGCCGACCGTGGATCTCCGCCCGCCATGGTCAAGCTCGGGGATCGGCTGACCCGACACGGTGACGATGACGAGGCTCAAGAGTGGTACCGCCGCGCAGCGGAGGCCGCGGAATCGTCCTAGCGATATCGAGGTGGAGGCAGGCGTCCGGTGGAGGGTGCGGTGGGGGCGCGTTAGCGTCGGAGGGTGGGGTCGTATCCGCCTCGTGGGGAGGTCGGGCATGGACATCAACGGTTCGGTCGCGCTCGTGACCGGGGCCAATCGCGGTATCGGGTCGGCCTTCGCCGACGCGCTGCTCGCGCACGGTGCCACCAAGGTGTACGCGGGGGTGCGGGATCCGGAGACCGTACGTGACCCCCGGCTCGTGCCGCTGCCCCTCGACGTCACCGACGAGAAGCAGGTGGCCGAGGCCGCCCTTACCGCCGCAGACGTCTCCGTCGTCGTCAACAACGCCGGGGTCACCGGCGGGCCGTCCCTCCTGGAGGGGTCGTTCGACGGGGCCCGGCGCGAGATGGAGGTCAACTACTTCGGCACCTGGGCCGTCTCACGCGCGTTCGCGCCCGTGCTGGCCGCCAACGGCGGGGGAGCGCTGGTCACCATGCTGTCCGTGGCCTCCTGGGTGGCCAACCGGCAGTTCCCGAGCTACGCGGCGTCCAAGTCGGCCCAGTGGTCGCTGACCAACGCCTTCCGGATGGCGCTGCGCGAGCAGGGCACGCTGGTCGTCGGTGTGCACGCCGGGTACGTCGACACCGACCTCGCCTCGGCCGTCGACGCCCCGAAGATCCTCGCGAGCGACGTCGCCGAGAAGACCATGACCGCGCTGCTCGACGACGAGTCCGAGGTGCTGGTCGACGACACCACCCGCCGCGTACGCGCCGCACTCTCCGGCGACTTGGAGTCCCTGTACGCGGACCGATGATGACCGATGAGGGTGCGGTCCCGCCGTTCGTAGGAGGCGGGTGAGGGTGCGGCGCCGCAGTTCGCAGGCGGCGGGTGAGGGTGCGGGTGCGCGTGAGGCCGCGTGCACGGCCCGGTGCCGACACCCCGCCCCGTACGCCCCGTACGGACACCGTGCGCGCGCCGCCCCCCGGCCCGACGCGCCCACCCCACGTCGGAAACGTGTTCGGCACCCTGTCGTGCGACGCCGCGGACCCGATGGGGCCCGGCACGGATGTAACGTTTCAGCAGGGGGGTCCCGCCCCGGCCCGGGGAAAGTCCGACGCGTCGGAATCGACACGGTCAAGAGTCGTCCGGAACCACCGGATCGGATCGCCGTGCCGTTTCATCAGCTCAGTGGTCAAATATTCTGTTCGACGCTCCGGACAACCCTTTCGGGGGATCCAATCCCCCGAACGCCCGACATCTACCCCCGTACGGCGCTCGTTATGTGACCGTGACTGGGAAAGAAGGGTACGGAGCCATGAATCGGCCTCCGGTCGGCATCGAGACCCCGTTGACCGGCGGTGGAGTGCGTCCCGGCGACTGCTCGGACCTGCTCGACGATTTTCTCGACAAGATCAGGGACATGGAAACCGAATATCTGCGGGCGGCCCGCGAGTCGTACGGCGCGTTCGGTCGCGCATCGGTGGCACCTCCCGGAACCCGTGCTTCAGACGGAACATCCTGAACGAGGGCACGGAGGGAATTTTTCTGATGGACAGGAACAATGAAGAAGCGAATTACTACCACCTCCAGTACGCCCTGAGACCGGAACACGAAACGCTCAGCCAGCCCTCCTACGAAACGCTGAGCCAGCCCCCGTACGGCACGCCCTCGTACGGCACACCCACCTACGGAACGCCCTCGTACGGCACGCCTTCCTACGGCACGCCCTCCTACGGCACCGTCACCTTCCCGACCCAGCAGTCCTGGACCGACCCGGCGCCGGACGTCGCGCCGAGCAGCTGGGACCTGGACGAGGAGCTGGCCCACATGCTGTCCGCGGCGACGGAACGCCAGCCGGACACCGTCCCCCTGGAACGGCCCCCGCACCGCAGGGCGAACCGGCGCCGGACGCGCGCCGACTCGCACTTCCTTGACGGCGGTCAGCGCATCACCCACGTCACCGTCCTCATCGCCTCGATCGCGGTGTGCGCGGCGTCCATGCTGGCCTGGTCCATCACCTACTCCTACGGCCAACTCCGCACGATCGCCGAGTCGGTGCTGCCCGGCGGGCTGGCCCAGTGGTGGCCGCTGACCGTGTACGGGCCGTGGTTCGTCGCGGCCCTGTCGATCCTGCGCGCCACCGTCCAGCGGCGCAGCGCACGCCGCTCCTGGGGCGTCATCCTCTCGGCCTCGGCGATGGCGGTCGCGCTGTGCGTCAGCCACTCCTCGCGCTCGCTCCTCGCGTTCGTGATGCTCGGCATCCCGCCGATCACCGCGCTGGTGTGCTTCTGGGAGCTGATCGGCCAGGTCTCCTCCAAGTACCGGACCCGGCAACAGGGCGCCCACGCCGGCGGATCCCCGCGGAGCGCGCCCAAGGTCTGAGCGCCGTACCGGTGTTCACACGGGCGGGACCGAACCGGCGGTCCTGGAGGGGGAGTTCCGCGCCGCCCGCTCCAGGACCTCGTCCAGCCAGTCGAAGACCCGCTGCTCGAACAACGCCCGGCCCATCGGCTCGCAGTGCAGATGCGCCCCCTCCGCCTCGGTGAACGGGACCAGCCGCTTCGGGCCGGGCAGGGCGTCGTACAGCCGCCGTGAGGCACCCGGCCAGAAGTGCTCGCCCTCCGGGTCCGTGACGAGCAGCGGGGTGGTGATCCGGTCCACGACCGGGGTGACGTCGTACCGGGACACCTCCGTGAGCAGGTCGAACGGCGAGTCGATCCCGTACGGCTCGGCGCGCCATCGCCAGGTGGTGGCCGGCGCCGGGTCCTCGTCCAGGGCCGCGCCGACGACCTGGTCGAAGGCCGCGCGGTCGCCGGACTCCCACAGGGCGCGCAGGTCCGGGCCCATGGTGTGCCACCAGCTGTCGGCCACGGCCACGACACCCGGGTCGGCCACCGCGGCGGCGAAGCGGTGCTCGAAGGCGAGGGCGCGCGGCACCCAGTAGCCGCCCTGGCTGATGCCGGCCGGCGCGAGGCGCCGGGGATCGACGTCGGCACGGGCGAGCAGGAAGTCCACGACCGGGGTGATCACCCGCTCCCAGTCGGGCCGGAACGGGACACCCCGCTCGAACAGCATCGACTGCTGGCCGGGGCCGTCGAACAGCAGCGCCCGGTAGCCGCGTTGCACGGCGGGCGCGGCGAGCAGGGTCCAGACCGAACTGAGCGGCCC
The DNA here is from genome assembly GCF_040638185.1 of Streptomyces sp. NPDC026672. Taxonomy (NCBI): domain Bacteria; kingdom Bacillati; phylum Actinomycetota; class Actinomycetes; order Kitasatosporales; family Streptomycetaceae; genus Streptomyces; species Streptomyces sp. NPDC026672. Next base: position 129,606 of record NZ_JBEZXS010000010.1, on the reverse strand, counting down.
GTCGCTGCCGTTGTTGACGACGAGCACCGGACGCGGCTCCTGGCCGCCGGGCGGCGAGACCAGGTAGCCCGGCAGGGTCGTGTCCTCGTACGGGATGGACAGCCGCTCGGCGGGCGGGTCCCAGGCGGCCAGGAAGCGGTCCAGGTACTCCCGGTGGCGGGGGAACAACTCCGCGATCCGCGCCTCGGGTTCGTCGAACGCGTCGACGCCGACGAGGGCGGTTCCGAGGTATCCGGCGGCCCGCAGCCAGCCGTCGTGGGCGCTGACCGTACGGCCCCCCGCGGCGCAGCGGCCGGCCATTTCCCCCGTACGGTCGGCCAGTTCGGCCCAGGCCGTGCACCAGGCCCGGCCGTCCCCGTCGGCGACGCCGGCCGCGGTGGACAGCACCTCGCCCGACGTCCGCGCCCTGCCGCCAGGCCGAGCCGAGCGCGAGCAGGATCTCGTAGTCGAACTGGTCGTTCCTGCTGAACCGATACGTCATGAAGGCTCCCCGGTCCACGCACCCCTTCCGAACGCCCTTTCCCCACCGTAGGAGCGCCCCCGGCGGTACGCACTCCGGACCGCGTGCGGCCCGTCCGCGGTCACGGCACGATGGAGGAGGGGCCGCTCGCGACAAGCGCTGGGAGGACCTCCCATGGGACAGCAGACGGCGGCGAGGGCACCGGCCCGCAGAAGGGTCAGCGGCGCGGGCGTCTTCCTCTCGTTCGTGCCGTGGATCATCTTCGGTGTCGTCGCGAGCCCCAGCACCTGGGAGTACGCGGCGCTGGCCGCCCTGGTCGCCTCGATCGGCCTGTCCGGGCAGGACGTCGCGCACGGGCGGCTCAACCTCCTCGACATGGCGGGCATCGTCTTCTTCGCCGTGCTCTCGGTCCTCGCGCTCGCCCTGGACCGCCACGAGCTCATCTGGCTGGAGACGTACGCGCAGGTCCTCTCGAGCGCCGTCGTGGCCGCCGTCGCGTTCGGCTCGCTGCTGTTCGATCCGTTCACCGCGCAGTACGCCCGCCGCCAGACGCCGCCCGAGGTGTGGGACTCACCGGTCTTCAAGCACATCAACGTGGTGCTCACCACCGCCTGGGGCGCGGTGTTCGTCCTCATGGCCCTCTCGACGTACCTCGCGATCCGCCTGCCCGCGCAGAGCGACTGGTTCAACTGGGTCGTCCCCATCGCCCTGTTGGTGTGGGCGGTCAAGTTCACCGAGCGCTACCCGGACACCTGCACGGCCCGCTTGACCTAGCTACACCGCCCGCGTGACCTAGCCTTTCGCCAGGCGCCTCCTGCCCGGGCGCCGGATACGGACGGGGGCTCGGGCGTCCTGATGGACATGGAGCGGGAGAAGGCGCCGCAGCGGCGTGCGCGGCCGGAGGGGTGCCTGGTCGTCGCGGTGCGCCTGCCGGTACGGATCGTCGCGCTCGTGCTGGTGGTGCCGGTACGGCTGGTGTGGGACGCGCTGGTGGTGACCGGACGGTTCCTGGCCGCCGCGGCGCTGCGGCCCCTGGGACGCGCCCTGCCGCGGCTCGGCCGGGCCCTGCCGGCGCGGCCCGCGCGCGCCGTGTGGCGGTACGTCCTCGTGCCCGCCGGCACGGCACTCGCCCTGCTCGGGCACGTTCTCCTCGTCGTCCCCCTGCGATGGTCGTACCGGCACGCGCCGACCCCGCCGGGCCACGCCCTCGCGCGGCTCGCGCGCGGGACCGGCGCCGCCCTGGCGTGGCTCGCGCGCAGGGTTCGTGCCGCCCTGGCGTGGCTCGGGCGGAGGGTCGGCGCCGGTCTGGTCCGGCTCGCGCAGGGCATCGGCGGCGGTCTCGCGTGGCTGTACGCGCGTGTGCTCACCCCGGCCGGGCACGGGGCGCTGACGCTGTTCGTGGTCCCCGCGCGGCTGCTGCGCACCTGGCTCCTCGCACCCGCCGGCCGGGCCCTGGCCCGGTGCGCGGGCCTTGTCGTCACCGGTGTCGGCCACGTCCTGTACTGGCTCGCGCGCGTCCTGCTCGTGCTGCCCGCGCGCGTGCTGTGGCGCCGGGTCCTCGGACCCCTCGGCCTGCTGCTCGTGCTGCTCGCGCGCGAGACCGGGACGGCGCTCGGGCACGCCTGGCGGATCGCCGGGCACGTCTCGCGCGCGGCCGGACGGTTCCTCGGGACCCTTCTGCGGTGGACCGTCGCCGAGCCCGCGCGCGGGGCGTACCGGTTCGTCCTCACCCCCGTCGGACACGCCGTGCGGGCCACCGTCCTGCGTCCCGCGGCCGCCGCCGCGCGCCGTGGGCCGGACCGCGCGGCAGGCGCCGGACACCGCCCGCGCGAGCGTACGGCAGGCCCGCGCCGACGTCCGCCGTGCCCTGTTCGCCCACCGGTACGACCGGGAGCTCTCGTCGGCCGGGAACCGGGAGGCCGCCGCACACGTACTCTTGATGGCAGTACGACCGCACTCACTAAGGACTGACGACACTGGGCAAGCGACAGCCCGAAGGCCCGCCGCCCGCACCCGCGGTGCAGCGCATCCGACTGCGCTACACCAAGCGCGGCCGCCTCCGGTTCACCAGCCACCGTGACTTCCAGCGCGCCTTCGAGCGTGCGTTGCGCCGTGCCGAGGTACCGATGGCGTACTCGGCCGGATTCACGCCGCACCCGAAGGTGTCGTACGCCAATGCCGCACCCACCGGCACGGGCAGTGAGGCGGAGTACCTGGAGATCGCCCTCGCCCGGCCCCGCGACCCGGAGGCGCTGCGCGTCCTCCTCGACGAGTCGCTGCCCCCCGGGCTCGACGTCGTCGACGCCGTCGAGGCACGGACCTCGGGCCTCGCCGACCGGCTCACCGCTTCCGTCTGGGAGCTGCGGCTGGCCGGCGTCGACCCCGCCGACGCCGAGCGCGCGGTGGCGGCCTTCAACGAGGCCGACACGGTCGAGGTGCAGCGCACGACCAAGAACGGCGTCCGCAGTTTCGACGCCCGTTCCGCCGTCGCGAGTCTGCGCGGTCTCACCGGGGAAGAAACACACAGTTCGACGGCTGATAGGCCGACCGACCAGCCCTGTGCGATACTGCGGCTGGTTGTTCGGCACGTGACGCCTGCCGTACGACCCGACGACGTCCTGTCCGGTCTCCGCGCCGTGGCCGACCTGGCGCCGCCGGTCCCCGCAGCGGTGACCAGGCTGGCGCAGGGGCTGCTCGATGAAGAGACCGGCACGGTGACCGACCCGCTCGCGCCCGACCGCGAGGCAGGTGAGACCGAGCCCCACACGGTCGTCACGGCCGCCGCGACGGCGCCGGTGCCGGAAGGTTCCGCGTAAGGACACGTCGAAAGCGCCGCCCTCGGACTCGGGAGCCACCTGGGTCGGGCAGCGCACCGACCAGAAGACTTTCGCCAGGCCGTGCGCGACATGGCGTACGGAACCGGCGAGACAGGACACAGAGAGCTCCCGTGTGGCGCCCGCGCCCCGGACGGCGGCCATCGCGCATCGCGCGGGCCGCGGACGTCAACGGCGGCCGGTCTAGGTGATCGGTGCCGGACCAGGTGCGGCGCCCGGGAGCCTGACGGGAGAAACGCCCGCATGCTCGAACCGACCGAACCCGCAGAGGGTTCCGAACTCAACACTCCCAGCGACACCCTGCCGCCGCGCAGGCGTCGCCGTGCCGCGTCCCGGCCCGCGGGTCCGCCCGTGGGCGCCGAGGCCGCGGCCGAGGTCACCGCGCCCGCCGTGGCGGTCGCGGAACCCGCCGAGGTGCTCCTCACGGAGGAGACCGAGGAGGCGGTGGAGGCCGCGCAGCCGGAGACCGTCGCCGCCGAGGCCCCGGCCGTCGCCGAGGAGCCCGCGCCGCGCACGCGTCGTCGTGCCACACGCCGGGCGTCCGCGCCCGCCGGTGCGCCGCAGGCCGCCGAGACCGCGGTGGCCGAGACCGTGGTCGCCGCGCCCGTCGGGACCGTGGCCGCCGGGACCGGGGACACGTCCCCGTCCGAGGAGCCGTCCGAGGCCCCGGCCGTCGTCGAGGAACCGGCACCGGCCCGTACGCGCCGCCGTGCGACCCGCCGCGTGTCCGCGCCCGCCGCTGCCGCGCCGGAGACGGACGAGGCCGTGGTGACCGTGTCCGTAGAGGACCCGGAACCCGAGGCCCCGGCCGTCGTCGAGGAGCCCGCGCCGCGTACGCGTCGTCGTGCCACGCGCCGGGCGTCCGCGCCCGCCGGTGCGCCGCAGGCCGCCGAGACCGCGGTGAGCGAGACCGCGGCCGTCGCGCCCGCCGAGGAGGCGAAGCCCGTACCGGAGACCGTCGCCGCCGAGGTCCCTGCCGTGGCCGAGGAGCCGGAGCCCGCGCCGCGTACGCGTCGTCGTGCCACCCGTCGGGTGTCCGCGCCCGAGGCCGCCGTGAGCGTCGCCGAGCCCGAGGCCCCCGCCGTGGCGGTCGCCGACACCGGCACCACCGACGTCACGGCCGCCGAGGCCGCTCCCGTCGAGGTTGTCGAGGACGGCGCCCCCCGACGGACCCGCCGTCGTGCCACGCGCCGCGTCGCCGCGCCCGTCGGCGCCCCCGACACCGCGGCCGAGACGGTGGCCGAGGCCGTGACCGCGCAGCCCGTCGCCGCCGACGAGCCCGTCGCGGTCGTGCCCGCGCCCGTCGCCGAGGCCGACGGCGAGGGCGCTGCCCCGCGCCGCAGCCGCCGCCGGGTCGTACGCCAGGCCGCGTCCGGGTTCTCCGAGCCCGAGCGCACCCGGCCCGAATCCGCCCGGGACGCCGAGGACGAGGGACCGCGCCGCCCCGCGCGGCCCGCCGTGGCCGTCTTCCAGGCCCCCGTGTTCACCGAACCGAGGTTCCAGACCCCCGAGCGCGCGGCCGCCGAGGCCGCGGCCGAGGCCGCCGGGGCCGAACCCGCCGTCGAGCCGGTCGAGGAGGAGCAGGCCGAGCCCGAGACGGGCGCGCGCCGCCGCCGTCGCCGCCGGGGCGCCGCCTTCGAGGACGAGCGGCCCGTCGAGCCCGCCGCCGAGGACGAGACGGAGGACACCGGGGCCGCCGGTGACACCGGGGACGTCGAGGACGACGAGGAGCCGGAGGACACCGAGGAGTCCGAGGACACCGAGGACTCCATGGTCGACTCCGCCGACGGGGACGACTCCGAGGAGACCGGCTCGCGCCGCCGTCGCCGCCGGGGCGGCCGTCGCCGTCGCCGCGGTGACGCTGCCGACGGCGAGGGTGCCGACGACTCCGACGAGTTCGCCGCCGAACAGGCCGCGCAGGACGCCGAGGACACCGCCGAACAGGAGGAGGACGACGCCGAGGAGGCCCGCGACGAGGCCGGCGGATCCAGCGCCGGCAGCCGTCGCCGCCGTCGGCGCCGCCGCCGCGCCGGTGACTCCTCCACCGAGGCCGAGCCCGGCGACGGCGACCCGGAGCGCACGGTCGTCAAGGTCCGCGAGCCCCGCAAGGCCGCCGAGCCGTCCGACGAGGTGCAGTCCATCAAGGGCTCGACCCGCCTGGAGGCCAAGAAGCAGCGCCGCCGCGAGGGCCGCGAGCAGGGCCGCCGACGTGTTCCGATCATCACCGAGGCCGAGTTCCTGGCCCGCCGCGAGGCCGTCGAGCGCGTGATGGTCGTGCGCCAGCACGGCGACCGCACCCAGATCGGCGTCCTCGAGGACGGCGTGCTCGTCGAGCACTACGTCAACAAGGAGCAGTCGACCTCGTACGTCGGCAACGTCTACCTCGGCAAGGTGCAGAACGTGCTGCCGTCGATGGAGGCCGCCTTCATCGACATCGGCAAGGGCCGCAACGCCGTCCTGTACGCCGGCGAGGTCAACTTCGAGGCGCTCGGCATGGCCAACGGGCCGCGCCGCATCGAGTCCGCCCTCAAGTCCGGCCAGTCCGTGCTCGTCCAGGTGACCAAGGACCCGATCGGCCACAAGGGCGCCCGTCTGACCAGCCAGGTCTCCCTCCCGGGCCGCTACCTCGTGTACGTGCCCGAGGGCTCCATGACCGGCATCAGCCGCAAGCTGCCCGACACCGAGCGCGCGCGGCTGAAGACCATCCTCAAGAAGATCGTCCCCGAGGACGCGGGCGTCATCGTGCGCACCGCCGCCGAGGGTGCGAGCGAGGAGGAGCTGCGCCGGGACGTCGAGCGGCTCCAGGGGCAGTGGGAGGACATCAGGAAGAAGTCGCGCAACGGCGGCGGCTCCAGCGCGCCCTCGCTGCTCTACGGCGAGCCGGACATGACCGTCCGGGTCGTGCGCGACATCTTCAACGAGGACTTCTCCAAGGTCATCGTCAGCGGTGACGAGGCCTGGGGCACCGTCCACGGATACGTCTCGCACGTCGCGCCCGACCTGGCCGACCGGCTCCAGCGCTGGACCAGCGAGGTCGACGTCTTCGCCACGTACCGGATCGACGAGCAGCTCGCCAAGGCGCTCGACCGCAAGGTCTGGCTGCCCAGCGGCGGTTCGCTGGTCATCGACCGGACCGAGGCGATGGTCGTCATCGACGTCAACACCGGCAAGTTCACCGGCCAGGGCGGCAACCTGGAGGAGACGGTCACCAGGAACAACCTGGAGGCGGCCGAGGAGATCGTGCGCCAGCTGCGGCTGCGCGACCTCGGCGGCATCATCGTCATCGACTTCATCGACATGGTGCTGGAGTCCAACCGGGACCTGGTGCTGCGGCGCCTGCTGGAATGCCTGGGCCGGGACCGTACGAAGCACCAGGTGGCCGAGGTGACCTCGCTGGGTCTGGTGCAGATGACCCGCAAGCGTGTCGGCCAGGGACTGCTGGAGTCCTTCTCCGAGACCTGCGTCCACTGCAACGGCCGCGGTGTCATCGTCCACATGGAACAGCCGTCCGCCGCGGGCGGCGGCAAGCGCAAGAAGCGCGGCCGCGGTGGCGACGGGCACGTCCACGAGCACGAGGCCCACGAGGCGGTGGAGACCGCCGTCGCGGAGACCGCCGAGGAGGAGGCCGAGAGCGAGGCCGAGGTCGCCGCCGCGGTGGCCGAGCCCATGGCCCTGGCCGCGCCGGAGTTCGCGCCGGACGAGGAGCTGTACAGCAGCGTCGCCGAGGCGGAGGCCGCGGCCGTACGCGGTCGTACGCGCCGCCGGGCGAGCCGCCGGGCCTCCGCCCCCGCGGGCGCGCCCCGCGGTGCCACGCGCCCGGAGACCGCGCAGCCCCCGGCCGCCGCCGTGGCGGACGCGCCGGCCGCGCAGGACGGTGCCCGCGCGGAGGCCGAGCGTCCGGTCACGCCGGTGCCCGCCACCGAGGCACAGGCCGAGCCCGTCGCCGTCGAGGACGCCGTGGTCGCGGCGCCCGAGCCGGACGAGGCCGCGGCCCCGGCGGCCGACGAGGCCGCGCCCAAGGGCCGTACGCGCCGTCGCGCCACCCGCAAGGTGTCCGCGCCGGCCGGGTCCCCCGCGGGCGCCGAGGCGGCCGTGGTGACGGTCGCCGAGACCGCGCCGGCTCCCGCCGAGCCGGCCGTCCAGCCCGCCGCCGAGGCGCAGGCCCCGGCCGAGGAGGCGCCCGCCGAGAGCGCCGCCCCGGCCCGCCCGCGCCGCCGCGCCGTGCGCAAGGCCACCGCGCCGACCGCCTCCGAGGAGACGGCCGTCGTGGTCCTCCCCGCGGCCGCGCCGGAGGCGGAGGCCCCCGCGCAGACGGTGGAGGAGGAGCCGGCGGAGGCGTCCGCCCCAGCCAAGAAGGCGGCCCGCAAGACCGCCAAGAAGGCCACGGCGAAGAAGGCCGCCACCAAGAAGACCGCGACCGCCAAGAAGACGGTCGCGAAGAAGACGACGGCCAAGAAGGCGGCGGTCAAGAAGACGGCCACCGCCAAGTCGGCGGCGAAGAAGACCGTGTCAGCGGGCTCCGCCTCCGCCGACGAGAGCTGACGCACCGGGGAGTGCGGCCGGTCCCCGCGACCGGCCGCACTCCCGCGGGACGCGGCCCGGTTTGACCCCCTCGGCCACCGCCCCGTAACCTTGACCGTCGGCGTGTCCTTCGAGCACGCCACATTCCCGTAAACCTCTTCCTCCCGGGCACACGGTTGGCCGGGAGAGGTCGCTCGCGCATTCGTCCGGGTGGCTGGCCTGCGGGGGTGCCGTTCCGAGCGAAAGAGAGATCCGCGTGTACGCCATCGTGCGCAGCGGTGGTCGCCAGCACAAGGTTGCTGTCGGCGACATCGTTGAGGTTGACAAGATTTCCACCGCCAAGGTTGGCGACACGGTCGAGCTCTCGACCCTGCTCGTTGTCGACGGCGACGCTGTGACCAGCGACCCGTGGGTGCTGGCCGGCATCAAGGTCCAGGCCGAGGTCGTGGACCACCACAAGGGCCAGAAGATCGACATTCTGCGCTACAAGAACAAGACGGGCTACCGCCGTCGTCAGGGCCACCGCCAGCAGTACACGGCGATCAAGGTCACTGAGATCCCCGCGGCTGCGAAGTAAGGGACTGAGGAGAAATGGCACACAAGAAGGGCGCATCGTCCACCCGGAACGGTCGCGACTCCAACGCCCAGCGGCTCGGCGTGAAGCGCTTCGGCGGTCAGGTCGTCAACGCGGGTGAGATCCTGGTCCGTCAGCGCGGCACCCACTTCCACCCGGGCTCCGGCGTCGGCCGTGGCGGCGACGACACGCTGTTCGCCCTCCAGCCGGGCGCGGTGGAGTTCGGTACCCACCGTGGCCGCAAGGTCGTGAACATCGTTCCGGTCGGCTGACCCGGACGAGTCTTCGCGAGGCGGACCTCACTTCCCGGTCGGGAAGGCGGGTCCGCCTTTCGCGTGTTACGTAGGAAACACCCGTACTTCACTGGAGGCACCCCACCATGACCACCTTCGTGGACCGCGTCGAGCTGCATGTCGCCGCGGGTAACGGAGGTCACGGCTGTGCCTCCGTCCACCGCGAGAAGTTCAAGCCGCTCGGCGGGCCCGACGGCGGCAACGGCGGGCGCGGCGGCGATGTGATCCTCACCGTCGACCAGTCGGTGACCACGCTGCTCGACTACCACCACTCCCCGCACCGCAAGGCCACCAACGGCAAGCCCGGCGAGGGCGGCAACCGCGCCGGCAAGGACGGCCAGGACCTGGTGCTGCCGGTGCCGGACGGCACGGTCGTCTTCGACCGGGCGGGCAACGTGCTCGCCGACCTGGTCGGACACGGCACGTCGTTCGTGGCCGCGCAGGGCGGCCGGGGCGGGCTCGGCAACGCGGCGCTGGCCTCCGCCCGCCGCAAGGCGCCCGGCTTCGCGCTGCTCGGCGAGCCCGGTGACCTCCAGGACGTGGTGCTGGAGCTGAAGACCGTCGCCGACGTGGCGCTGGTCGGTTATCCGAGCGCCGGCAAGTCGTCGCTGATCTCCGTGCTGTCCGCGGCCAAGCCGAAGATCGCGGACTACCCGTTCACGACGCTCGTCCCCAACCTCGGTGTGGTCACGGCGGGTTCGACCGTCTATACGGTCGCCGACGTGCCGGGTCTGATCCCGGGCGCCAGCCAGGGCCGGGGCCTCGGCCTGGAGTTCCTGCGGCACGTGGAGCGGTGCAGCGTGCTGGTGCACGTGCTGGACACGGCCACCCTGGAGTCCGAGCGCGACCCGGTCTCCGACCTCGACGTCATCGAGGCGGAGCTGAAGCAGTACGGCGGCCTCGGCGACCGCCCGCGGGTGGTCGTCCTCAACAAGATCGACGTGCCGGACGGCAGGGACCTCGCCGAGATGGTGCGGCCCGACCTGGAGGCGCGCGGCTACCGCGTCTTCGAGGTGTCGGCGGTCGCGCACACCGGACTGCGGGAACTGTCGTTCGCGCTCGGTGAGTTGGTCGGCCGGGCGCGGGCCGCGCGGCCGAAGGAGGAGGCGACGCGCATCGTCATCCGGCCCAAGGCCGTGGACGACGCGGGCTTCACGGTCAGCCGCGAGGAGATCGACGGCGAGCCGCTGTACCGGGTGCGCGGCGAGAAGCCGGAGCGCTGGGTGCGGCAGACCGACTTCAACAACGACGAGGCCGTGGGCTACCTCGCCGACCGGCTGGGCCGCCTCGGTGTCGAGGAGGAGCTGATGAAGGCGGGCGCCCGCACGGGCGACGGCGTCGCCATCGGCCCCGAGGACAACGCGGTCGTCTTCGACTGGGAGCCGACGGTGATGGCCGGCGCGGAGATGCTGGGCCGGCGCGGTGAGGACCACCGCTTCGAGGAGCAGCGTCCCGCGGTGCAGCGCCGCCGGGACCGACAGGCCGAACGGGACGAGGCACAGCGAGACTTCGACGACTTCGAGCCGTTCTAGGTTCCCTTTCCTGTTCAATTCCGCTGTTACCATGGTCACTTTTGTCGATTGCGGGAAAAGTCGGATTTTATCCGAGCCCCTGTGAATATGATGGGTGAATCGACAAGGCGGAGGTGTCTCGACGCCACCTCCGCCTTTGCAGTGACAGCGTGATGTGGGGGGAAGATGGGTTTAGGCTCCAAACGGGGCCCGAAGGTCTCGGTCATCATTTCGATCTACAACACCGCCGATCACCTCGACACTTGCTTGACATCCATCGTGAACCAGTCGATCGGATTCGAGCACATCGAGATAGTCGCGGTGGACGACGGTTCGACCGACGGTAGTTCGGAGTTGCTGGACCGCTGGTCGGAGAAGTATCCGGAGCGTGTCCGGGTGGTGCATCAGGAGAATTCGGGGGCTCCTGGACAGCCGCGCAACCGGGGGATCGAGCTGGCCGAAGGGGAATTCCTGTTCTTCGCGGACCCCGACGACTATTTCGGCGTCGAGGCGTTGGAACGCATGGTGGCGGTCGCCGAGCGAAACGACTCGGACGTCGTGATGGGCAGAATCAAGGGAGTGGGACGTAAGGCGCCGGTCACCCCTTTCCGGCGGAACGTCGAATCGGGTGATATTTTCACCACTCACGCCATTTGGACGCTCACCGCCCACAAACTCTTCCGGCGTTCCTTCGTCGAGGAGCACCGTCTGCGATTCGCGGAGGGGGTGAGGCTGGCCGAGGAGCAGGTCTTCGTCGTCCCCGCGTACCTGCGCGCCCGCGCGATCTCCGTCGTCGCCGACTACGACTGCTACTACCTCGTCCATCACGAGGGGTTCGCGCATCTGACGAAGCAGCCGCCCGCCCCGGCGCCGTTCTACGACAACGTGCGCAACGTCCTGGACATCGTGGCGGATCACGTTCCGCCCGGTGAGCGGCGCAACCTGCTTCTGGAGCGGTGGCTCACCCTGGAGGTACTCGGCCGTTTCAAGGGGGCGTTCGCGAAACTGCCCGACGAGACGCGGTCCTTGCACGTGAAGCTGGCCGCAGAACTGCTCGCCGACCACATGCCGCGCGAGCTCGTCGAGAAACTGCCTCCGCTGTCGCGGCTGCGCTGTCTGCTGATCTCCCAGGGACGCGTGGAGGAGCTGACGGCGCTCACCACGCTGGTTCCGCGTCCCGTGGCCTCCCCACGTCCTCCGGCTGTGCCGAATCCCGCGGCCGTCCCGGCCCCCGAGGCGGCCCCCGAGGTCGTGCCGGCGCGGTCCGGGCGGCCGTGGAACGCCCGCGCCAGGCGGGTCCTGGTGGGGATGGTACGGCCCGTCAGACGGCTGCTGCGGCAGCTGGGTTAGCGCGAGGACCGGGAGCGGGCCCGGACAGTGGACCGGCACGGAGAGGGGGCCGGGCCCGGCGGAGTCGTTCTCCCGCCGGACCCGGCCCCCTCCGTCGTCCCGCTCAGAGTTCCCGGGCCTGCTCCAGCATCCGGTCCACGACCCGCGCCGACGCGTTGCCGTCGTCGAGGTCGCAGAAGAGGTGGTGGAACCGCTCGAACCGGTCCGCGTACTCGGCGGAGACCGTGTCGATGTCACGTATCGCCGTGACGAGTTCCCTGGAGGTGAAGATCAGCGGGCCGGGGGAGTCCTTCTCGAAGTCGAAGTAGAAGCCCCGCAGCTTGTCCCGGTAGTGCTCCAGGTCGTACGTGAAGAAGAGCATCGGGCGCTTCAGATGGGCGTAGTCGAACATCACGGACGAGTAGTCGGTGATCAGGATGTCCGCGGCCAGGTACAGATCGGCGATGTCCGGGTACTCCGAGGCGTCCCATACGAAGCCGTTGCCCGCGCCGGGTACCGCGTCGACCACGTTGGAGTGCCGGCGGATCAGCAGGACGTGGTCGTCGCCCAGGCGCCGCCGGGCGTCGTCCAGCTCGATGCGCAGATCGAACAGATACTGACCGGCGCTGTGCGACTGGTCGTCGCGCCAGGTCGGCGCGTACAGCACGATCTTCTTGTCCGCCGGCACACCCAGGGTCTCGCGCACCTTCTCCGCGATCTTCTCGCGGTCCGGCGAGTACAGATAGTCGTTGCGCGGGTACCCGGCCTCGAGGATCTCCCCGTCGAAGGAGAACGCGCGCTTGAGAATGGGCGTGGAGAAGCGGTTGGACGAGACGAGCAGGCTCCAGTTCTTCGCCTCCAGCGCCAGACGGTTCTGGTACTCGCGGTCGAAGTACAGCGTCTCGATGTCGTGGCCGATCTTCTTGAGCATGGTGCCGTGCCACGTCTGCACGATGATCTGGCCGGGGCGGCGGACCACCCACTCGGGCAGGTGCCCGTTGGTGACGATGTAGCGCGACGTGGCGAGGGCTTCGAACCACTCCCTGCCCCACATGCGGACCTTCTCGGCCGTCGGGGGCAGGATGACCTGGCCGTCGCGCACGGCCCACAGGAACTTCATGTCGCTGCCGCGCCGCAGCAGTTCGTCGTGCATGGCGCGCGGGCTGTCCGAGTACTGCTTGCCGTTGTAACTGAGGAAGAAGACCTGGTCCCGCAGCGGTTCTTGGCACCCGGCGTCGTAGACCTCGGTGCGAAGCTGTTGCTGGCGGTACGGGCCGCGCTCCAGGTCGCTGAGCTCGGAGCGGCAGTTCAGCTGGGGGAAATCGCCCCAGCGGTTCTCGAACCAGTAACGGCGCCCGCCCAGTTCGGCCTGGAGCGGGAAATGGGGGAAGGCGAGCCGGTCGACGACGAACTCGGCGTCGGGAACGGTGGTGTCCTGGACGCGCAGCAGCAGGTTCCAGCGCCCCGCCTTGAGCGGCACCTGGCCCGAACCACCCATGAGGGACGGGTCGAACGACACGGAGAAGGTGCCGTCGCCGCCCTGCCAGTTCACCGCGGCCACGCGCTCGTCGTAGCGGTTGGCGGCCTTGAGCACGAGGTCGGCACCGGCCAGCCTGCGGCTGGCGCGGCCCTTGACGACGATCCGGCCGTCCGCCAGCCCGATCTCGGTGATCGTGGCGCGGCGGGTCCGGCCGATGATCTTCAGATAGCCGTTGTGACCGGAGACCAGGGCGATCTCCCGGTGGGCACCGGCCTCGCCGAAGGACGTCGGCAGGTCGAAGCTGAGATCCTCCAGACCTTCCCGCACGACGCTGCTGAACTGGCGCTCCGTACCGTCCTCGGCGACGGCCAGCAGGGCCGTGCTCCACAGCCGGCGCTCCGGCTGTGCCTGTTCGTCGACGGTGTCGCTGGCCAGCAGGGCCACGTCGGCCATCGGTACCCGCACCTGGAACGTGGTTCGTCCCGCGTCCGTCGTCATGTCGACGGGGTACTTCCGGACCTCGCCGCTCTTCGGGCTGGTGAGCCGCAGTGCCACGGTCTCGTCGGACCGCAGCGCGACGCGTATCTCACCGCTGATCTCCACCGCGTCGTCCGTCAGCCGACGGTCGGTGATGAGGGCGCGGACCTTCTCGACACGCAGCTTGAACGCGCCGCGCTCGACGGTCGGCAGCAGTCGGAAGTCGGAGTCGAGCCACTGGTAGGGCGGGAAGTTCGCGGCGGAACCGCCGCGAGCCCAGATGCCACTACGGCGTACCAGCCCCGAGGCGTAGACGTTGATGCCGACGTGCCACAGACCTTCGTGCCAGGAGCCGCCCCTGCGCAGCTTGGCCGGGTCCAGTTCGAGTTCCCAGCCGGCCCAGTCGTAGTTGTAGCGCTTCTGGTCGGAGTCGGTGGTGCACTCGGGGTGGTAGACGTTCCTGGCGGACAGGAACATCCGCCGGCGGGAGCCCTCACGCTTGAGCTGGATCATCTTGAGACTGCTGCGTCTGCCGGACATGTCGATCTTGTCGATCCAGGCGTCTCCGGACAGCAGCAGCTTGCCGTTCTCCCAGGTCACCGAGCGCAGCGGGGCGCGCAGATCGAGGTCGCCGTCGATGCGCAACGCCGCCTTGGGCAGCTCAAGGCCGCTTTCCTCGAGGGTGCGGAAGCTCGCGTACTTGCGGAACGCGCCGGACACCTCGATCGGGTCCTTGCGGCGCTGTGAGGCCAGCAGGGCGATCAGCTCGGGCATGGCTCGCTTGCGCACCAGGATCCACTGGACACGCAGATCCGTCGGAAGCGCCATGACGATCTTCCGGTCGATGGTGTCCAGGTAGCGGTTGGTCGCTTCGAGGAACGCCTCGTGGAACTCCGCCGTCGCGTCGGGCAGCACCCGCAGGAAGAGCCGCAGATCGTCGCGGAGCACCCGGTCGTCGTACTGGCGCTTGTATTCGGCGAACTCGGGCTCCGACTGCTGGCCGAGGTAGTCGCTGACCATGCTCACCGCGGTGACGCGGTCGCGGATGGCCTGGGGCTCCTTGCGGCGCTGGGTGATCGAGGGGGCCGACTCGCCCTCGCGGAGCCGCCAGAAGTAGGTCGGCTCGCCGATGATGTCGATGGCCCGCGCCTTGTAGTGGGCGGGGAGCACGACGGGGATGTCCTCGTGCAGGATTCCCTCGGGGAAGGCGAAGCCGTGCTCCTCCCAGAAGGAGCGTCTGAAGATCTTGTTGCAGGCGATGCGGTCGGCGACGAGCTTGGGGTTCTTCGATATGTGCGTGCCCCTGCGGGCCTCGCCGGCGAGCATCTTCAGCAGCGGCACCTGCCAGGACTTCTCGCCCTTGAGGTGGAAGACGTTGCCGGTGGCGAAGTCCGAGCCGGACCCGTCGAGGCTGGAGACCATGAGCCGGTAGGCGTCCGGTGGTATGACGTCGTCGCTGTCGACGAAGGTGAGGAACTCCGACTCGGGTGATATGTGCGCGATCCCCGTGTTACGGGCGGCACCGAGTCCGGCGTTCTCCTTGCGTATCAGCTTGAACCGGTCGTCGCGGGCCGCGTACCGGGCGGCTACGGCGGCGGAGTCGTCCGGCGAGCCGTCGTCCACCATCAGGACTTCCAGGTCGCGGAAGGTCTGCGCCGCGAGCGAGTCCAGACAGGCGGGCAGATAACGTTCTACGTTGTAGATGGGGACGATGACACTGAGCCGAGGGGCCATGGCTGGGTCGATCTCCTTTCGGGGTCAGGCCCGCTCGACCAGTTCGAGCACCTGGGCGGGGGTGGGTGCGTGGGTGCGTTCGGCGAAGGGCACGAACGGCAGCGCGTTCTCCTCGCCGAGGAAGACGCGTCGTACCACGCGTTCGGATGCGTGTCCGTCGTCGAACTCGCAGAAGCGCTTGCGGAAGGCGGTACGACGCTCGGTCGCCCTCGGACCGTCGTACTCGTGGGACCCGAGCAGCCGGAGCAGTTCGGCCTGCGAGGTGGCCACCGACCCCGGGGGCTCCTCCAGCAGGTTGAAGTAGGTGCCGCGCACCGCCGAGTAGATGTCCCAGTCGGGCGCGAAGACGATGATCGGCCGGTCGAGCACGGCGTAGTCGAACATCGCGGAGGAGTAGTCCGTGATCAGCGCGTCCGCGGCGAGGTACAGCTCCTCGACCCGGGAGTGCCCCGATACGTCGACGATACGGCCGCTGCGGTGCAGTTCGGCGGTGTGCGGCGAGCTGCCGTAGAAGTAGTGGCCCCGGACCATGAAGGTGACGTCCGGGCCCAACTCGTCGGCCAGGCGGGCCAGATCGAGGCTCGGCGTGAAGCCGGGCTGGTACTCGCGGTGGGTCGGCATGTAGAGGAACGCCTTGTTGCCGTCCGCCAGTCCGAGGGCGGCGCGGGCGGCGCGTACGTCGTCCGCGCCCGCGTTCACGAGAATGTCGTTGCGCGGGTAGCCGGTCTCCAGGGACGTGTAGGAGCAGGGGTACACCCGCTCCCAGACGGTGGTCGAGAACCGGTTGGCGCTGACGCTGAAGTCCCAGCGGTCGCAGCGCTCGAGGAGCTTGGCGAAGTCCATGTCGGTCGAGGCCGGGTACTTGCGCTGGTCGAGGCCCATGGTCTTCAGCGGGGTGCCGTGGTGGGTCTGGAGGTGGATCTGTCCCTCGCGCTTGACCACGGAGTCGGCGAAGTTGACGTTGTTGACGAGGTATTTGGCGCGGGCGAGTGCCGACCAGTACTCGTGGGAGCCGACGCGGACGTGGTCCACCCCGGCGGGCACGCTGTCGACGGCGTCCGGCCTGACGGCCCACACCCGCCGGACATGGGGAGCGAGACGCGCGAGTTCGGCGTCTATCGCGGCCGGGTTGCAGGAGACACTGCGGCTCCAGTAGGCGGAGAAGAGTGCCAGGTTCTCGTCGAGCGGTAGCTTCAGCTGGGACTGGTAGAAGACGCCCATCGCACGTCGCTTGGACTTGTTGACCGCCCTGCGGGTGCTCTTCCTGACCGCCTGACGGAACTTCAGTGCGGCCGCGGCGCCGGCCATCGCGGCGTAGGAATTCCGTTCCAGGAGGCCGTACTTGTGGCCCTTGCCACCCAGCGGTCGCTGGAAGTCCTGGGGGCGACGGGCGCGGTAGTCGGCGGCGGCACGGTGGAAGAACTCGGCGCGCGCGTTCTGCGGCAGCCGGCCGGGGCGCTCCAGGATCGTCAGGTAGTGGTCGACCATCTTGCGGAACAACGGTGCTCGCCAGGCGGCGAGTTCGTCGTGCGCGTCGACGAAGTCGAAGACCCGGGTGTACTGGTCGAACACGTCGAAGTGCTTGCGGCTGGTGGTCTTGAGGATGTTGCCGCCCTCGCGCCGCTGCCGGTAGAGGACGCAGACCTGGTCGAGCACGGTGATGCTCTTGGCGCTGATCATCGAACAGAACGTCCAGGGGGCGTCCTCGTAGTACCCGACCGGGAAGGTGAGGCCCTGCTCGGCGACGAAGTCGCGGCGGTACGCCTTGTTCCAGACGATCTGGAGGAGGTCGAGGAGCTGCGGCCGGTCGGCGAGGGAGAAGACGTTCGGGCCGTCCTCCTTGAGGAGGTCGGCCCGTTGGTTGCGGCGGATCTGGCCGTTCCAGTAGGTGCGCGCGTAGTCGAAGATCAGGATGTCCGGGTCACCGGTGGCGTCGAGGCGGTCGGCCATCGCCCGGAGCGCGCCGTCGGAGAGGGTGTCGTCGCTGTCGAGGAACAGCAGGTATTCGCCCGTGGCCTGTTCCATGCCCACATTGCGGGCCTGCCCGAGGCCCACGTTCTCCGTGAGGTGAATCACATGAATACGGGCGTCCCGGCGGGCGTATTCGTCGAGGATGGCACCCGAGGCGTCGGGTGAGCAGTCGTCGACCGCGATCACCTCGAAGTCCGCGAAGTCCTGTCCCAGCAGAGAGTCCAGACACTCGGCCAAGTACGCCTGAACCTTGTGGACGGGGACGACGAGAGAGAGCTTGGGCATCCTGACAACCTGTTCCGAGAGGCGATGGGCGACAGCGTGGGCCGGGGTCGATGCACGCTCCGCTCGTCGACCGACCCGAAGCGTGCCGCCGCATCAGCGTAAGGGATTCACTTGAAGTTTCCGTTGGCAAGGCGGTGAGTATGCCAAGGGTTCGCCTGGTCTGAAGATCTTCCTCACATCTGCTCTCGTGTGCATTGAGGCGATTTGTGGCGTATCGCCGGATTCGATTTTTCGCGGCGAGTGCACAACTCTGCTGACCAGTGCCGACGGCGAGGAGGAGCGAGGATGAGCTGGCTGGTCACGGGCGGTGCCGGGTACATCGGCGCGCATGTGGTGCGTGCCATGACCGCCGCCGGGGAGCACGTGGTCGTGTACGACGACCTGTCCACCGGCAGCGCCGACCGGGTGCCCGAGGGCATGCCGCTGGTCGTCGGCACCGTGCTCGACAGGGAGCTCCTGGAGCGCACGATTCGTGACCATGCCGTGACCGGTGTGGTGCACATCGCGGCCAAGAAGCAGGTGGGGGAGTCGGTCGAGAAGCCGCTCCACTACTACCGCGAGAACGTCACGGGGCTTCAGACGCTGCTGGAGGCCATGGCGGCCACCGGCGTGGGACGGATTGTCTTCTCCTCGTCCGCCGCCGTCTACGGCATGCCGGACGTCGACGTCGTGACGGAGGACACCCCCTGTCTTCCCATGAGCCCCTACGGTGAGACGAAGCTCATCGGCGAGCGGCTGATCGACGCCGTCAGCCGGGCCCACGGCGTCCGCGCCGTCAGCCTTCGCTACTTCAACGTGGCGGGCGCCGCCTCCCCCGAGCTGGCCGACTCCGGCGTCTTCAACCTGGTCCCCATGGTCTTCGAGCGACTGGAGGCGGGCGAGGCGCCCCGGATCTTCGGCGACGACTACGCCACCGAGGACGGCACCTGCGTACGTGACTACATTCACGTCCAGGACATCGCCTCGGCCCACCTGGCGGCCGCCGTGCGGCTGGCGGAGGCTCCCGAGGGCACCTCGCTCGTTCTGAACATCGGCCGGGGCGAGGGCAGTTCGGTCCGGGAGATGGTGGACCACATCCTGAAGGCGACCGGCAACGGGAACCTCACGCCCGAGGTGGCCCCGCGTCGCCCCGGGGACCCCGCGCGGGTGGTCGCGTCGGCGGACCGCATCCGCACGGAACTGGGGTGGACGGCCCGGCTCGGCCTGGACGAGATGATCGACTCCGCCTGGCAGGGCTGGCGGCACCGGCACGCGTGAGACGAGCGGGGGCGGGGAACGGACGTACGGCCCGCTCCCCGCCCCCGCTCCTCATGACCTCACACCTTCAGGTCGGCCTTGTCGCCCATCACCACGACCGGGTGCTGCGCGGGGTCGAGGGTGCGCAGGAGGTACTCCATGTCCGCCTTCGACTGGCTCACGCACGCCGAGGTGCCGCTGCCGTGGTCCATGTGCAGCCAGATGCTGCCGCCCTTGGACTGACCCTCCGGCCGTGTCGGGTCGTTGGGCGACGTGCCCTTGACGCGGTTGTAGTCGATGGCGATCACGTAGTCGAAGTCGTGCCAGTACCCCTTGCTCCAGGAGTGCGGGGCCTGGAAGCCGGCGGACTCGGTGTACGGGAGCCGGGTCGCGGGAGGCTTGAGCACTCCGCCGGCGTCGCTCAGCGTGAACACCCCCACGGGGGTGCGCTTGTCCCCCTCGTGATGGTCCGTCGTCCAGCCCTTGCGCCCGTTGTGCGCCGCCCAGGAGCGCTCCTGCGTCCAGGTGGAGCCGTTCCTGGTGAAGAGGGCGACGGTCGAGTCGGCGGAGTTCCGGCCGGCCCCGTAGACGGCCACCACCTGGCGTGAGTCGGCCGGCACGCGCTTCCACAGCCCGTCCCCGATCCCGGGCACGCGGTCGAGTTCGGCCTTGCGCGCCTGCGCGCCGGTCACCGCGCCGCGGTTCGTCTTGCCGGGCTTGTGGTCCGAACCGCCGCACGCCACCAGGGACAGCGCCAGCACCGCTCCACAGGCCGCGGCGGCGACTCCCCGTATCGAACTGCCTTTTCGCATGGGCCCAATGGTCGCAGACCGGCCGCGGAACGTACCCGGCACGGTGGGTCAGATCAGCGCTTCCTTGTAGTAGACGCTGGCCTTCTTGCGCGAGTCCGTGTCCGACGTGGTGGAGGCGAAGCCGCTGCACAGGCGCACGGCCTGCGGGTTGGCGGGGTCGGGGACCTGGATGGCCATGCCCTCGGGTTCACGGTAGGGAAGCGTGTAACCGGCCTTGGTGAGCTGCTGGTCGACGACGGCGCCGGTGTTCCAGTCGACGCAGGTGATGAAGGTGTTGCCGTCCGGGGAGACCGAGCCGTCCGACCCGTAGTAGGTGCCGGCCAGCAGGTAGAGGTAACCGCCGTACGTGGCGAACCCCTGGAAGGTGTCGGGGTAGGCCGGCTGGAGGTCGGCGGGCTGGGCGACGTCGGCGAGCGCGGTGCGCCCGCCCGAGGTGAACGCGGCGAGGTCGTAGAGACGGAACCGGAAGGCGCCGTTGACCCGGCAGCGCACCGCGAGCCGCGCGTTCACGGGATCGACGGCCACCGTGGTCCGGTCGACGCCGGATTCCAGCGCGTATTGCGTGACGGCCGGCGAATCGGCGGTCAGGACGGTGCCGTTCGCGAATTTGAAGCGGGCGATCCGGTCGCCCCATCCGCTGAAGGTGCCGTCGGAATTCTGGGTCCGGACGTTGTGGGTCTCGGTCCAGAGGAAACTTCCGGAAGCGGTGGATTCGACGCCGATCTGTACGCCGTGTCCGAATCCGCGGAGATACATGGTGCCGAGGATCTGCCCGGAATTGTCCAGCCGGGTCACGCAAAGGTCACCGTTGGCCTCGCGGTCGGCTCCCGAGGAGACCTGGGACTCGCCGGGGAGTCGGAGGCCGCCGTCGACCAGCTGGACCGTGAACAGGTGCCCGCGTGTGTTGTCGAACGCGAAGGACTGGAGCACGCGGGTGCCGGACAGCTGGACCTCGCGCAGCAGGGCGGTGGAGGGCGCGGTCAGGTCGAACCGCTTGCTCGCGCCCACGGCTCCCGCGGCGGCCCCGTCCCGTGCCGTGCGGTGGGACCGCGAAACGGCCTTCGCCGCCCCGACGGACACCGCGGGAACCGTGGCCACGCCGACGACGGCTCCCGCCGCGCGCAGCAGCTGCCTGCGATCGAGCACGATGATCGAGCCTCCTCGGAAAGGGAAAAGCGGCGGGTCATTAAAACACCGCGCGACGGCCGGCGACATGGACGGTGGACGACGGCCGTCCGTTGGTGCGACATGGGTAAAGACTTGGCCAATCGGTGAAGTTTTTTTGCCCTTCCGGAGCGGATTTGCGGGAGTTGGGATCTTGATCGCCCGGATTACCTTGTGGCCTGCGCGTGTTCGCTCTGTGTTGGCCTGGTGTTGACCGAGGGTTGCGAACTCGCCTTTTTGACCGTTTGTGGCTGTTCTCGGCCAGAGGGGTGGGGTTCGTGATGCGGTCGTCGCTGAGACGCGGCTTTGTCGTGGCGGTCTCCAGCGCGTTGCTGTCCGGCTTCCTGTCCGTTCCCGCCTTCGCCGCGGCCGTCGCCGTGGCGCGGCCCCACGACAGGACCGTCGACGTGCCGGCCCGCAAGGGCGAGGCAGTGCCCGGCCAGCAGGCCGAGAGCACCATGACCGAGGCGCCGCCGGTCACCTGGCCCGCACCCACCCGGGCACGGATCGACCTCGGCGCGTCGAAGCCGGGGCACGCCCTGGCCCTCGCCCCGTCGGGCGCCGTGGTCGACGCCGGCGGCGGCACCGCCGCCTCCGCCTCCGCCGTCGTGACCGTGCAGCGTCCGACGGCCGCCCAGGCGGCCGTCGCCGGCACCCCGCCCCAGGCGGAACTCGGCGCGCGAGGCAGGGCCGCGAGGACGGTCACCGGATCGGACCCTGCCACCGGCCTGACGCCGACGGCGCCCGCGCCCCAGGACGTCGACGTCGAGGTGCTGGACCGCGCCCGGGTGAAGTCTGCCGGCGGCCTCGGCATGGGCCTGCGGCTCACCCGCAGGGACCGTGCCGCTGCTCCGGGCCCGGTGCGCGTGAGCATCGACTACTCGGGCTTCCGGTACGCGTACGGCGGTGACTTCGCCTCCCGGCTCCGCCTCGTGCAACTCCCGGCGTGCGCGCTCACCACACCGGACGAGCCCGGCTGTTCCCCCGACGACCGCCGATACGTCCCAGCCGTCAACGACGAGAAGTCCGGCACGCTGACGGCCACGGTCTACGCGGACGCCGACCCGGCCCCGACGGCCGGGACGGGGACCGGCACCCCGCGGTTGAACGGCCTCGTGTCCACGGCGGCCGCCACTGCCACCGTGACGACGCTGACGACGGGGTCCTCGTCGGACCAGGGCGACTACCGGGCGTCCACACTCGCCCCCAGCGGCTCCTGGGCCGTGTCGACCGGTTCCGGCGCGTTCACCTACGACCTGCCGATCACCCTGCCCAAGGCCCCCTTCGGCGCGACGCCGTCGCTGTCCCTGTCGTACAACTCCCAGTCCGTGGACGGCCGTACCTCCGCCACCAACAACCAGGCGTCCTGGGCGGGCATGGGCTGGGACCTGGACGTCGGCTACGTCGAGCGGCGCTACAAGACCTGCTCGCAGGACGTCAACAACACGGTCGGCGACCTGTGCTGGCAGTCCCCGAACCACACCACCGAGCCCGACGGCGCCGAGTACGTCATCAACCTCAACGGCGTGAGCTCGCAACTCGTCCAGGACGGCAACGGCACGGGCTCGTACCACGTCCTGGACGACCCGGGCTGGCGGGTGCAGCACCTGTCGAACGGCCACGGCGCCGACGACGAGTACTGGGTGATCTCCAGCCAGGACGGCATGCGGTACTACTTCGGCTGGGGCCGCAGCGAGCGCACCGGCGACGCCACCGGCTCCGTGCTGACCGTCCCGGTGGCCGGCGACGACTCGGGCGAGCCCTGTCACGCCTCGTTCCCCGAGCCCTGCACCCAGGCCTGGCGCTGGAACCTCGACCGGGTCGTCGACCCCAACGAGGTCGAGAACGCGTACTTCTACGACAAGCAGACCAACCACTACCGCTCGGTGATCAACACCGACAAGGCCCGCGCGTACGACGCGGCGAGCTATCTGACCCGCATCGAGTACGGCTGGGCCTCCCAGATCTCCGGCGCGAAGCTCCCGGCGAAGGTCGAGCTCCGGCACGTCGGCCGCTGCGTCGAGCGGATGAAGGACCTCGACCCGCTGGGCAAGGAGCCGTCGGCCTGCCCCGGCATCTCCACCGACCCGGAGTCGTACCCCGACGTCCCGACCGACCTGATGTGCGACGGCACCGCGGCGGACGACAACTGCGCGGGCAAGACGTACTACCCCACGTTCTTCACCACCGACATGCTGTGGGACGTCAAGACCTACGTCAGCGACGACGGCGGCACGACGTGGGACCCGGCCATGCAGTACCAGATGAAGTACGGCCTGCCCAACCCCGACGGCACGGTCGGCAAGACCCTGTGGCTCGACTACGTCCAGCGCATGGGCTACGGCGACGGCCCCGACCTGCGCCTGCCGGTCGTCAACTTCAATGGTGAGTGGCTGGACAACCAGGTCGGCTCGGGCCTACTGAACTTCCGCCGGGTCACCAAGGTCTACGGCGACCTCGGCTCGGTGACCAACGTGACCTACGGTCAGCCGAACGACGCCTGCGACATCAACAGCCTGCCCTCCGAGTCGTCCAACACCGAACTGTGCTTCTGGCAGAAGTGGACGCCCGAGGGTGCCGACACCCCGAAGACCGGCTGGTTCAAGAAGTACCTCGTCACCCAGGTCTCCGTGGACCCGGGCGTCGGCAAGGGCGCGGACAGCGACGGCGACCCGGTCATGACCACGCGGTACGAGTACCACGGCGGCGCCGGGTGGCGGTTCACCAACGACCCCCTGGTCCCCGACTCCGACGAGACCTGGTCCGACTGGCGCGGCTATCCGCAGGTCGAGGTCTTCACCGGCACCAAGAGCAACGCGGGCTCCACCTATTACTGGCTCTACCGCGGCCTGGACGGCGACCGCACCTCCAAGTCGGACACGTCGGCGACCCGCGCCGCCACGGTCACGGACGGCTTCGGCGACTCCTGGACGGACTCCGCCTGGCTGGCCGGCAAGACCCTGGAGTACTCGAAGCGCGACGGCGACGGAAGCGCGCACCAGCGCGTCCGCAAGGAGTACTGGGTCCACGACACCGCCCACTACGACGGCCTGCCCGACGCGCGCTTCGTCCGTGACAGCAAGACCACGACGGACGAGCTGACCTCGCAGGGCTGGCGCGAGCACGTGGTCAAGGACGAGTACGACGACACGTCCAGCACGTCCACCACGTACGGCCTGCCCCTGCGCACCAACGACTGGGGCCTCGTCGACACCGACGACAACCGCTGCACCACCTACGGCCGCGCCTACAACACGTCGGCCTTCCTCGACTCGGACGTCAAGCGCTGGATGGTCGTCGAGGACGAACGCCGCCACTACGCGGCCGACTGCGCCGCCCGCGCCGCCGCCAACCAGGACGCGTACACGGTGACCCTGTACGACGGTTCGGCCTCGGTCACGGACAACGACACCGCGCTGGTCGACGGCAACCCCACCGCGAAGACGGTCTACACGGACGCGACCCACTCCCGTACGACGAGGACGGACTACGACGCCGCCGGGCGCGCCGTCGCGGTCTACGACGGCCGGGGCGCCAGGAGCACGACGACCTACGCGCCGAACACCACCTGGCCGACCGACGGTGTCACCGTCACGACCCCCGATCCCGACGGCACCGGACCGGGCACGGCCATGTCCACGACCACCTGGTCGTCGCGGCTGTGGGGCACCCCGTACCGGATCCTGGACCCGGGCGGCCGTACCACCCGGATCGTCCTCGACTCGGTGGGCCGCTACAGCCAGGTCTTCAAGCCGACGGAGATCGCTGCCTATCCGGATGGCAACCCGTCGATGCGGTTCACCTACACGGTCCCGACCGGCACCAACGCCGACGGCGTCCCCGACACGGTCACCGCGGCGCCCAAGGTCACCACGGGCGTCCTGCAGTCCGGCACCTCGTACGTGAGCTCCTACGAGTACCTCGACGGTCTCGGCCGCACCCGCGAGACCCAGTCGACGGCGCCCGAAGGGAGCGGCCGGACGGTGGTCTCCACGCGCTACGACACCTCGGGCAACGTGACGGGTACCTCCGCCGCCTTCTACAACTCCGGCGCGGCGGGCTCCGGCATGGTGCTGCCCACGGTGGCGGACCTCCCGTCCTACACCGACCCGATCATCGACTGGGCGGGCCGGACGACCGAGGTCCAGACCCTGGTGAACGGCACCGTCCAGCCCGACAACCACACCCGGACCCTGTACCTCGGGGACCGCACCACTGTGGTCCCCGCGACGGGCGAGCGCACGGACACGTACACGGACGTCTTCGGCCAGACCACAAAGGTCGTCGAGTACGGCCCGAACGGGCCGCAGACGACGGCGTACGAGTACACCCGCAGCGGGAAGCTGAAGAAGATCACCGACGCGAAGGGCAACACCACCGGCTACTCCTACGACTGGCTGGGCGAGCGCCTCACGACCACCGATCCCGACGCCGGCCCGTCGTCGACCACCTACGACGACAACGGCCAGGCGGCCACGACGACCGACGGCAACAACACGACACTGACGTACGCGTACGACGCGCTCCAGCGCCCGACGACCGTCAGCCAGGGCACGACGGTCCTCTCCAGGCTGTCGTACGACACCGCTCCCGGGGGCAAGGGGCAGACGGCCTCGTCCACGAGCTACGAGGGCGGCCGGGCCTACACCGTGGCCGTCACCGGCTACGACGACCGCGGCCGGGTGACGGGCAAGAGGTACACGGTTCCGGACGACGGGTCCGGCTTCGCCGGCACCTACGACTTCGGGTACGGCTACGACCTCGCCGACCACCCGACGTCCGTCAGATACCCGGCGGTGGGCGGACTGCCCGCGGAGACCGTGACCACGGATTACACGAGCCAGGGACGGCCGACGAAGGTCTCCTCCGCGCTGGCCACGTACCAGTCCTCGATCGGGTTCGACCGCGTCGGCCGTCTCGACGCCCGCGCGTTCGGCGCGAGCGGCGGCCCGGACGCCACGATCAGCCGCGCCTACTCCTTCGACGACGCCAACGGCAGCGGCACGGTGGCCGGCGTCAGGACCACGGTGAGCACCGACACCACGAAGGTGGCGCAGGACGACACGTTCATGCGTGACCTCGGCGGCCAGCTCACCGGAGTCGCGGACGGCGTGACCCGGCAGAGCGAGTGCTACACGTACGACGAGCTCAACCGGCTCACCCACGCGTGGACCACCCAGGCCGACGGCGGGTGCGCGGGAGCGGCGACGCCCGACCCGAGCAGCGGCCTCGACCCCTACGACCAGGCGTACTCCTACGACGCGCTCGGCAACCTGATGTCCGTCAAGGACACCGGGGCGAGCGGTTCGACGACGAAGAAGTACACCTACCCCGGCTACGGCGCCGACGGCACCACGTACACGGCGGGCCAGGCCCGCCCGCACGCGGTGACCCAGGCCGGCTCCGACTCCTACGGCTACACCGCCGCGGGCCAGATGCGCACCCGCACGGTCGGCGGTGTCAGCTCCACCATGGACTGGAACGCCCAGAACCGCGTGAACCGGATCACGGTGCACAAGTCCACGGGCGACGCCGTGTCGACGTACACGTACGACACGGACGGCAACGTCCTGCTGCGCACCTCTCCCCAGGAGAACGTGCTCTACCTCGACGGGCAGGAGCTGCACAGGACCACGGGCGGCACCGTACGGGCCACCCGTCTGTACTCGGCCGCCGGCACCACGGTCGCGATGCGCGAGGCCGACGGGTCCGGCGCCGGCCGGCTGACCTGGCTCCTGGGCGACACACAGGCGTCCACGTCCCTGCTGATCACGCTGGGCGGCGTCGTGACCCGCAGGCGCTACACCCCCTTCGGCAAGGAGCGCGACGTCGACGGCACTCTCCCGCCGGGTCTGGACCGCGGCTTCCTCGGCAAACCGGAGGACGACTCCACCGGTCTGTCGATCCTCGGCGCCCGCATGTACGACGCGAGCCTCGGGCGGTTCACCGGCCCGGACGAACTCAGCTCGCCGTACACCCCCCAGAACCTGTCGGCCTACAGCTACAGCGACAACGACCCCGTCAACGCGGCCGACCCGTCGGGCCTCCGGCTGGCCGACTGCACCGGCGGCTGGGAGGAGTGCGGGCCGGGCCCCCACACCTCGTCGGGCACGGTCGACACGGGCGACAGCACCACGGGCGGGACACTCTCGTCCCCCGGAGGGGACTCACCGAAGACGGCGTCCGAGAACGCGCCCTTCGGCTCCAAGTGGCACTGGTACAGCGCGTACGACCTGCGCAACGGCGCCAAGGCAGCCGAATTCGGCACCCTGACGCTCGCGGCCTGCGCCCGGGGCTACTGGCTCACCTGCCAGCTGTGGGACTACTACGGCAGCGCGCTGGGCGGGAAGAAGAGCGTGGACGTGGACGACCTGATCTCCAGCGACGCGGGATTCCGCGAGGGCAAGGGCGCCGACCGGAACTCCAAGGGAATCCAGTGGATGCTCGACCGCTGGTCCGACGAGGCCCGCGGGAAGTGCCCGCACGGCTCCTGCTCGTTCGCGCTGGACAGCAAATGGCTCGGCACCCAGTTCACGAGCGGTGACGGGGCGGTGGCGATCGGCCACGCCCAGATGCGTCTGACCGGCACCCTCTCGATGTCCGGCAAGGGCTCCTCGCGAAAGGCATCCATCGATTACCAGGTGGAGGTGTACAAGGACTGGAACTTCGACAAGTTCAAGACCGCGAACATCCCCGTCCTCAACAAGCGCATCTCGCTGAAGCCGTTCGCCGAGCTGCACGAGCTGGGCGTGGCACGGGAGTTCGCCATGGTGGGGACGAGTTCCACGCACAATTACGTCGGCTGACCCCCGGTGGACGGAAGGGTGCCCGAGAGGTACGTTCACGTGTCGTCAGTTTCACCCGAGTCACGTCCGAGGAACCGCCGCATGCGCCGTGCGCTCACCGGAGCCGCCGTGGGCCTGGCGCTCGCCTTGCCGCTCGGCGCGTGCTCGTCCCCGACCGTAACCTCCTCGGACTCCTCGTCGTCCTCGCCGGCCGGTTCCGGCCACGACCGGTGTTCCACGGACGAGCTGCCCTCCTCGGCGACCTCCACCTACGAGCTGCCCGAGATCCCGCGCGGCGCGAGGTTCGTGTTCTGCGAGACGGACGGCGGCGACGGGCCCTCCGCGAACCTGGAGCTCACCGTCGACGAGACGGCCGGCCGGGCCTATCTCTCGGCACTCGGCCTGGAACGGGAGGGCTTCCTGCCCGCGTCGCGCCAGGACGTGGCGAATGAGGCGAAGGCCCCGGGGAAGGGGTGGCGCCTCGACACCGGCCGCGCCTACCTGACCAACCTGAGGGCCTTCAACCACGGCGGTCGGTGCATGATGCAGTACGTGGCCTACGTCCCGGACGAGAAGCAGTGGGCCGGACCGGTCTATCTGTCCATGGCCTGCCGGTCCTGATCACCCCGTGCGCGACGGCCGCCCCGGTCCTGTCTGCCTGCTGGACGCACGCGCGTGCCCCGCGGCCGTTCGCGTAGATTGCCGCCCAGGCAGCGGGAGCGCGGGCGAGGGGACGGAACAGCAAGGTGGCAAGCGCAAGGCAGGCCGTGGGTGAGGCTCGCAGGATCGTCGTCAAGGTCGGGTCCTCGTCGCTGACCACCGCCTCGGGCGGCCTCGACGCCGACCGCGTGGACGCCCTCGTCGACGTCCTCGCCAAGAGCCGCAGCGGCGGGGAGAAGGAGATCGTGCTCGTCTCCTCCGGCGCCATCGCCGCCGGCCTCGCCCCGCTGGGCCTGCGCCGCCGCCCCCGCGACCTCGCCCGCCAGCAGGCCGCCGCCAGCGTCGGCCAGGGACTCCTCGTCGCCCGCTACACCGCCTCCTTCGCCCGCTACGGCGTCCGTGTCGGCCAGGTGCTGCTCACCAGCGACGACATGAGCCGCCGCGCCCACCACCGCAACGCCTCCCGCACCCTCGACAAACTCCTGGCGATGGGCGCCCTCCCCGTCGTCAACGAGAACGACACCGTCGCCACCGACGAGATCCGCTTCGGCGACAACGACCGCCTCGCCGCGCTCGTCGCCCACCTCGTCCACGCCGACCTCCTCGTCCTGCTCTCCGACGTCGACGGCGTCTACGACGGCGACCCCAGCCGCCCCGGTACCTCGCGCGTCACGGAGGTCAGGGGCCCGGAGGACCTCGCCCACGTCGAGATCGGCAGCGCCGGCCGGGCGGGCGTCGGCACCGGCGGCATGGTCACCAAGGTCGAGGCCGCCCGGATCGCGGCCGCCGCCGGCATCCCCGTGGTGCTCACCAGCGCCGTCCACGCGGCCGACGCCCTCGGCGGCGGCGACACCGGCACCTACTTCCACCCCACCGGCAAACGCTCCGCCGACCGGCTGCTGTGGCTCCAGCACGCCTCCACCCCGCAGGGCGCGCTCACCCTCGACGACGGCGCCGTGCGCGCGGTCGTCGAACGCCGCAAGTCCCTGCTGCCGGCCGGGATCGCCGCCGTCGAGGGCGAGTTCAGCGCCGGCGACCCCATCGAACTGCGCGACACCGAGGGGCACGCCGTGGCCCGCGGACTCGTCAGCTTCGACGCCAGGGAGATCCCCCGGCTCATCGGCCGCTCCACCCACGACCTCGCCCGTGAACTGGGCCCCGCCTACGAACGCGAGGTCGTACACAGGGACGACCTGGTGATCCTCCACCCGTAAAACCCGTAAAACCCGGCGTCCCCGCCGCCCCCGGTGGGGGACGTTCCGTAAAACCGCCACGCGGAGGCGTGCGGCCTGCTCAACTTTGTCTCAGGGGCGTGCCCGCGGGGCACGTTCCGCACGAGCGCCGCGCGAAGGAGGCCGTGGTGAGACGAGTACGCCCTGGGGCGCCGGCGTCCCGCGGTGGTTCATCCTCGCGAACCCCCGGCGAGGAGCGCCCGCTGACGAGCGTCGCGGCCGGCGACCGTTACGAGGCGCCCAAGGACCTGCCGCGCCTGTGGCACGTCACCCTCAGCGTCTCCGGCGACGAGGTCCCCCTCACGGAGCTGCGCCGGGCCCTGGAACAGCTCGCCCACGACCACCCCTTCCTGCTGACCAGCAGATACGCAGGCGACCACGCCGAGATCCGCTACTGGGAGGAGGCCCGCGACCTGCACGACGCGGCGGCCGTGGCGCTGCGCCTGTGGGGCGAGCACCGCCAGACCGCCGGGCTGCCCGCCTGGGAGATCGTCGGCCTGGAGGTCATCGACCGCGAGACCTACCACCAGCGCATCGCCGAGGGCTACGGTCCGCCGCCCGCGACGCCGGTGGGAGTTCACCCCTTTTGATCGTTTTCCGATCGCTTCTCGACGACGCTTCGATCCCGTCTCGCGGTGTGGGACGAACCGGGAACGCCCGCCGCCCGCGCACTACCCTTCCCTCATGACGACGCTCTCGCCGTACGACTCCATGTCCCCGGTCGTCCAGACCGCCTACCGCGCCAAGTCGGCCGCCGCGGACCTCGCGCCGCTGCCGCGGGCCGCGAAGGACGACGCGCTGCTCGCCGTCGCGGACGCCCTGGAGGTCCGCACGAGCGAGATCGTCGAGGCGAACGCCCGGGACATCGCCAAGGCCCGCGAGGCCGGCACCAGCGAGGCCATCGTCGACCGGCTCACCCTCACCCCCGAGCGGGTGCGCGCCATCGCCTCCGACGTGCGGGACGTCGCCGCGCTGCCCGACCCGGTCGGCGAGGTCGTCCGCGGCTCCACCCTCCCCAACGGCATCGACCTGCGCCAGGTCCGCGTCCCCCTCGGTGTCGTCGGCATCATCTACGAGGCCCGCCCCAACGTCACCGTGGACGCCGCAGCCCTCTGCCTGAAGTCCGGCAACGCCGTCCTGCTGCGCGGCTCCGCCTCCGCCTACGAGTC
This sequence comes from Streptomyces sp. NPDC026672, assembly GCF_040638185.1. Lineage (NCBI taxonomy): Bacteria > Bacillati > Actinomycetota > Actinomycetes > Kitasatosporales > Streptomycetaceae > Streptomyces > Streptomyces sp. NPDC026672. The sequence continues at coordinate 99,079 of NZ_JBEZXS010000010.1, read as the reverse complement.
GAACACCGCCCTCGTCCGGGTGATCCGCGACGCCGTCGGCGGGGCCGGGCTGCCCGCCGACGCCGTGCAGCTGGTGCCCGGCGAGAGCCGCGAGAGCGTGCGCGAGCTGATGCGCGCCCGCGGCCTGGTCGACGTGCTGATCCCGCGCGGCGGCGCCTCGCTGATCCAGACCGTCGTCGCCGAGTCCACCGTCCCGGTCATCGAGACCGGCACCGGCAACTGCCACGTCTACGTCGACGCCGACGCCGACCTCGACATGGCCGTCGACATCCTGATCAACTCCAAGGCCCAGCGCGTCAGCGTCTGCAACTCCGCCGAGACCCTCCTGGTCCACCAGGACATCGCCGCCGAGTTCCTGCCCCGCGCCCTCGACGCCCTCGCCGACGCCGGGGTGACCGTCCACGCCGACGAACGCGTCCTCGCACACGCCAAGGACTCCCGGGCCACCGTGGTCGAGGCCACCCCGGACGACTGGGACACCGAGTACCTCTCGTACGACATCGCCGCCGCCGTCGTCGACTCGCTCGACAAGGCCGTCCAGCACATCCGGCTGTGGAGCTCCGGCCACACCGAGGCGATCGTCACCACCTCCCAGCAGGCCGCCCGCCGCTTCACCCAGCTGGTCGACTCCACCACCGTCGCCGTGAACGCCTCCACCCGTTTCACCGACGGCGGCGAGTTCGGCTTCGGCGCCGAGATCGGCATCTCCACGCAGAAGCTGCACGCCCGCGGCCCCATGGGCCTGCCCGAGCTGACCAGCACGAAGTACATCGTCACCGGCGACGGCCACGTCCGCCGCTGACCCCGGCGCGTGACGGTCGTCTCAGCAGGCGGATGAATTTCCGTACCGTCTGCCCAAATTGACCCCCCAGGTCTACCCTGGATCCGTGCCGGAGGACGTGGGGGGCACGCCGTTCCCTGACGGCTGGGAGCCCGACGACGACCACGACCACGGGGTGCCGGACGAAGAGTTCGCCTCCGTGGTCTTCGACGAGGACTTCGTACGGGCGGCCGTGGTGCACGAGCCGACCGCCGTCGAACGCCTCCTGGCCGCCGCGCAGGCGAGAGCGGAGGCGTCCGAGGCGGAGGCCCGCCGCGCCCATGCGCGCGGCGACCGCTACGACGACGTGTACGGCCCCGAGGGCGCCGATTTCGGCCACGACGACGAGTTCGACGACCTGGACGACCTCGACGGCCCCGCACACTCCCGCGGCGGCCCCTGGCCGTACGGCAAGCACGTCCGCTGGCACCGCCCCGTCGCCTGGGTGCTCGCCGTCGTGATGGGCGTCGGCATGGTCGCGCTGGCCTTCGCCGCCGTCTACCGGGGCACCTCCTCGGGCAACCGCGACCAGGTCCCGGCGCCCGCCTCCACCGGCCTCGAACAGGGGACCGCCGCGGCCCCGTCCACATCCGCCGACTACTCCCGGCCGGCCGTCTCCGCGATCCCGCCCACACCCTGAACGCCCTGGCCGGGTTCTGGTGAGAACCTGTCAGAACTTGTCGTGCAACGGGGCGTTTACCCGGGGCTCGTGAGACCTACTCTGAAGGTATGGGCGGGCCAGGAGAACCACCCGAGGGGACATCCGAGGGCGCTCGTGGTGGCGGAGAGGACGAATACCGATCCGTCGTCTTCGACGAGTCGTTCGTCCGTGCTGCCCGCCTCCAGGAGTTCTCCGCGCGCGAACGCCTGACCGACCACGCCCCCGCCGTACGCCGCCGCCCCCAACTGCACCGCGGACTGTCCCGGCAGGCCCTGATCCTCGTCCTGCTGATCGCCGTCGCCTTCGGCACCGCGATCTACATGGGCGTACGCCACCCCTACGGCAGCCCGCAGACCCGGCCGGCCGTGGAACCGCTGCGGATGACCGTCATACCCCTGTCCCCGCAGGGCCGGGTGCCCGGCGGGGACGACGCCGAGGCGCTGTACGCCCACAGCCCCGCCGCCCACTTCGACGTCGGCAGCGAGGGCGTCCCGCTGCCCGCCTGGCGGCGCACCGCGCACTTCTCCGGCACCGACGTGAAGACCGCGCTGACCATCGCGCAGAGCTACGTCGTGCGCTCCTCGCTCTACCCCGAGGTGCTCGACGGCAGCCAGGTCCATCTCGCCCGGATGCTGCTCGACCCCGGCCAGCTCGACCAGTTCGACCGCAGCTTCGAGCACCCCGCCGCCGACGGACGGCACGCCCCCACCGGCTGGGTGGTCCGCTTCGACCCCGCCCGCGCCGAGCTGGCCGACCCCAGGATCCGCGTCCGCGGCAGCCTCCACGCCGGCGAGGCCGACCAGTCCACGCTGGAGGTCACCGCCGACCACACCGTCGTCTACGCGCTCCGGCCGGCCGGCGCGGCGGACGGCACCCGGGTCTCCCTGTTCACCGTGCGCCGCGCGCTGACCTTCCGCTTCGACCGCGCCGACCTGCGCACCAACCAGACCCAGCTGGTCGTCTCCCACGTCCAGGCGGGCCCCCTGTCCTGCGCCGAGGACTCCGCCGACCATCTGCGCCCGCTGCTGGCCGGCCAGGCCCCGGGGACGGGAGGCCCGGCCGGCACCGATCCCTATGCGACGGGCAGCCCCACGGCCCTGTGTGGAACCCTGGCGACGAAGTCCCAGCCGACGACGTGACGCACCCGCGTCTGTCGTCGGGCGTGGGCCGCCGTCGTCAGGCGCCGCCGGTGGTCAGCGCCCGTCGTCGTCCCGGTCGTCCGTCCCGTCGTTCTCGTGCGGGTCGTGGTTCTTCGGCGGGGTCGGGCCCGTGAAGCCGCTGAAGCCGCGCCTGACCCGGCCGCCCAGGTCGCCCGCGCCGCCCGCCAGGTCCGTGACCAGCTTCATCAGCGGGTCCTTGGAGTTCTTCACACCGCTCGCGTAGCTCGCCGCCGACTCCCGGAACGAGTCGGTGACCGAGGTGTCCTTGTCCTCGTCGCGCCGCGGATAGTGCCCGTCCATGATCCGCTGGTGGTCCCGGGAGGCGGCCCACTTCTTCAGCTCGGCCGCCCGGACCACGGTGAAGGGGTGCGAGCGGGGCAGCACGTTCAGGATCTTCAGCACCGAGTCGCGCAGATCCCCGCCCGTCTCGAACTCCTCGGCCTGCTCCAGGAACGCGTCCACGTTCATCTCGTGCAGATGGTTGCCGCCCGCGATCTTCATCAGGCCGCGCATCGACGCCTGGAGGTCCTGCCCGACCAGCAGCCCCGCCCGGTCCGCGGACAGCTCCGACTTGCGGAACCACTCCCGCAGCGCCGTCACGATCGCCATGATCGCGAGGTTGCCCAGGGGTATCCAGGCCACCCGGAGCGCCAGCGTCGTCAGGAACAGCAGGATCGTGCGGTACACCGCGTGCCCGGACAGCGCGTGCCCCACCTCGTGGCCGACGACCGCCCGCATCTCCTCCTCGTCGAGCAGCTCGACGAGCCCGGTGGTCACCACCACGATCGGCTCGTCCAGACCGATGCACATCGCGTTGGGCTGCGGGTCCTGCGTGACGTACATCGGCGGGACCTTCTCCAGGTCCAGGATGTAGCAGGCGTCCCGCAGCATGTCGTTGAGGTGCGCGAACTGGCGGTCCGAGACCCGGACCGAGTCCGACAGGAACAGCAGCCTCAGGCTCCGCTCGGGCAGCAGCCCGCTGAGCGCCTTGAAGACCGTGTCGAAACCGCTCAGCTTGCGCAGCGCCACCAGGGCGGACCGGTCGGCGGGGTGCTCGTACGCCCGCGAGGAGATCCCCGGGAAGCGCCTGCGCTGCCTGCTGGGCACCCGCTCGTGCCCGTTCTGCTCGTGACCGTCGTCGGACATGTGGTCCCCCATGTGCGTCTGTGTCCCGATGTGCCCCCGAGGCAGGCCCCAGCCTAGGCGGGGATACCGTGGACGGGCAGTACAGCCGAAGGAGAACGTCATCATGGAGCACCCGTCCCCGGCCGCCTGGCTGACCCAGGCCGCGAGCGCCGCCCAGCAGCACGGTGCGGGCAACCTGCTCCGTGTCGTCCTCGTCGTGATGATCGTCGGCTGTGTACTGACCGCGTGGTTCCTGCTGCGCGGGTACAGGCAGAAGGACGACTGAGACGCCCGGATCGTTCCCCGCCCGTCCCCGACGGCGGAGTCGGGGTGATCGCCGTGGGGTGCCCCGCTTACGATGGGCCGACATCTTTATCCCGCCCACACCGGATAGGTCCTGCCGAAGATGAGCTTCCAGAGCACCGCAGCCCAGTTGGTCACGCTCGCCGCCGAGGGCGAGGAGCACGGCGGCAACCACAACAGCCTCGACCCGCTCGTCACCGGTGGCGGCGCGTTCCTCATCCTGCTGCTCCTGCTGTGGATCACGACCCGTTTCAACCGGGACCGCTGAACGTCCCGCGGCCGGGGGCCGCGCCCCTGCGGGGCGCCGCCCCACCGAACGGGCCGGTAGGGTCTGCACGCATGGGAGAGCACGACATGAGGGCCCCCGCGTTCAAGGCGGGCAACGGCCCCGCGCACACGGGAAAGCGCCGCCTGGGCGTCATGGGCGGAACCTTCGACCCGATCCACCACGGGCACCTCGTGGCGGCCAGCGAGGTCGTCGCGCAGTTCCACCTCGACGAAGTGGTGTTCGTCCCCACGGGCCAGCCGTGGCAGAAGGCCCACCGCGAGGTCTCCCCGGCCGAGGACCGCTATCTGATGACGGTCATCGCGACCGCCGAGAACCCCCAGTTCTCGGTCAGCCGCATCGACATCGACCGCGGCGGCCCCACCTACACCGTGGACACCCTGCGCGACCTGCGCTCGCTCAACCCGGACACCGACCTCTTCTTCATCACCGGAGCCGACGCCCTCGCCCAGCTGCTGACCTGGCGCGACACGGAGGAGCTGTTCTCACTGGCGCACTTCATCGGCATGACCCGGCCCGGACACCACCTCACGGACGCCGGGCTGCCGGAGGGCGGCGTCTCGCTGGTCGAGGTCCCCGCCCTCGCCATCTCCTCCACAGACTGCCGTGCGAGAGTCGCCAAGGGCGACCCCATCTGGTACATGGTGCCGGACGGAGTCGTGCGCTACATCGACAAGCGCGAGCTGTACCGCGGCGAGTGAGCCGAGAGGGGCACCGGTGAACGACCGATACGACCCGGGGTACGCGGGCGACCAGTACGAGATCGTCGGTTACGACGAGTACGGCAGGCCCGTGTACCGCCAGATCCCGGCCCAGCACGACCCCCGGGGCACGTACGACCCGTACGGACAGCAACAGCAACAGCAACAGCAGCAGCAACAACAGGGCTACGGCTACGACCCGTACGCGACCGGGCAGCAGCAGTCCGTCCCGGGGTACGGCGGCTACGACACGGGCGGCCACCCCCAGGCGCAGCCCTATGACGCGTACGACCCCTACGGCACCGGCACCACCGCCCAGCCGCAGTCCTACGACGCCTACGGGCAGCAGCAGGCCGACGCCCGGCAGCCCCGGGCCGGCGAGCAGACCGCGCACATCCCGCACCAGCCGGGACCGGCCGACCGCGGCGAGACCGACCACGCGGAGACCGGCCACGGCGCGTACCGGACCGGGTCCGCCGACGCGCCCGCGGCGGGCGAACGGGGCGACGGCACCGAGCAGTTCGCGTTCGCGGAGGAGCCGGACGGCGACTCCGAGGACGTCATCGACTGGCTGAAGTTCACGGAGAACCGCACCGAGCGCCGTGAGGAGGCCCGCCGCAGGGCCCGTGGCCGGATCGTCGCCCTGGTCGTCGTCCTCGCCCTGGTGGTCGTCGGCGGCGTCGGCTACCTCTGGTACGACGGGAAGCTGCCCGGGCTGTCCGAGTCCGGCACCAAGTCCGGCACCGCGACGGCGGTGGCCGACCAGAACCGCGACGTGATCGTCGTCCACCTGCACAACACGGCGAAGGGCGGCACCTCCACGGCGCTGCTCGTGGACAACACCACCACCAAGCAGGGCACCACCGTCCTGCTGCCCAACTCCCTCGCCCTCAGCGACGACGACGGCTCCGTCACCACTCTCGCCAAGTCCGTCGACGACGACGGGTCCTCCGGCACCCGCGACCAGCTCGACACCGTCCTCGGCACCGACATCGAGGGCACCTGGCGCCTGGACACGCCCTACCTCCAGAACCTGGTCGAACTCGTCGGCAACATCGACATCGACACCAACGCCGACGTGCCCGACCCCGCCGCCAAGAAGAAGGGCGGCACCCCCCTCGTCCGCCAGGGCAAGGATCAGACGCTCTCCGGCAAGGCGGCCGTCGCCTACGCCACCTACCGGGCCCCGGGCGAGGCCGACAACGCCCAGCTGGAGCGGTTCGGCCAGGTCCTCCAGGGCGTGCTGCGCAAGCTGTCCTCCGACGCCCAGGGCGCCACCGTCACCGTGCAGACGCTCGGCCAGATCATCGAGCCGCCGCTGTCCGACAAGAACCTCGGCGCCTTCCTGGCCAAGCTCGCCGACCTCGCCAAGGGCGGCGACTACAGGACGGCGCTCCTGCCGCTCCGGTCCGACGGCACCCTCACCGCGCAGACCAGCACCAGCGTCGTCAAGGACATCCTGGGCGGCACCGCCAAGAGCCCCGACGCGGGCGACGCGGTCCGGGTCTCCGTGCAGAACGCCACCGGCCTCAAGGACGACGCCGAGAAGGCCCGCGTGGTCCTGCTCAACGGCGGCTTCTCCTTCCAGGACGGCGGCACCGCCTCCGCCGCCCGCACCACGTCCCAGGTGCTGTACTCCGACGCCGCGGACAAGGACAACGCCTCCGAGGTCGCCAAGACCCTGGGGCTGCCCGACGGCGCCGTGACGAAGGGCGACGTCGGAGCGAACACGGACGTCTCGGTGGTCCTCGGCCAGGACTACGAGCCGCCGTCCACGTGACGGCCGCGTCACGCCCGGTGAGGCACCCCAGGTGATCCGGCAATCACCTGGGGTGCCCCCGGCGGTCCGTGAGACCCTTGAGGTCAACAGACCGCCGACGGAAAGCCATGCAGTGACCGCTACCGACCGTTCCCTCGAGCTCATCAACGCCGCCGCCCAGGCGGCCGCCGACAAGCTCGCCCACGACGTCATCGCCTACGACGTCAGCGACGTCCTGTCGATCACGGACGCCTTCCTCCTCGCCTCCGCCCCCAACGACCGCCAGGTCAAGTCGATCGTCGACGAGATCGAGGAGCGGCTGCAGAAGGAGCTGGGCGCCAAGCCCGTGCGCCGCGAGGGCGACCGCGAGGCCCGCTGGATCCTGCTCGACTACGTCGACATCGTCGTCCACGTGCAGCACAGCGAGGAGCGGGTCTTCTACGCCCTGGAGCGGCTGTGGAAGGACTGCCCCGAGATCGAGCTGCCCGCCGACGCCAAGGCCACCCGCGGCAAGGGCGCGGAGCACGCCAGGCTCCAGGCCGCGGAGGAGGCCGCGGAGCCCTCCGGGGAGTGGCGATGAGCGCCACCGGCGAGGTGTCCGACGGCAGGGCCGGCCGGGGGCGCCGGATCATCCTGTGGCGGCACGGCCAGACCTCCTGGAACGTGGAGCGCCGCTTCCAGGGCACCACGGACGTCGAGCTGACCGGGACCGGCGTAGGCCAGGCCCGCCGCGCCGCCCGGCTGCTCGCCTCCCTGCGCCCGGACGCGATCGTCGCCTCGGACCTCAGGCGGGCCTCGGAGACGGCCGCCGAGCTGGCCGCGCTCACCGGCCTGGAGATCACCCGCGACGAGGCCCTGCGGGAGACGTACGCGGGCGTCTGGCAGGGCCTGACGCACGAGGAGATCATCGTCAGGTACGGCGAGGAGTACACCGCGTGGAAGCGCGGCGAGCCGGTGCGCCGCGGCGGCGGGGAGCTGGAGACCGAGGTCGCCGACCGGGCCGCCCCCGTCGTGCTGCGGCACGCCGAGAAGCTGCCCGAGGACGGCACGCTCGTGGTGGTCAGCCACGGCGGCACGATCCGTACGACCATCGGCCGCCTGCTCGGCCTGGAGGCCCGCCACTGGGAGAGCCTCGGCGGTCTCTCCAACTGCTGCTGGTCCGTCCTCGGCGAGGGCGCCCGCGGCTGGCGGCTGCTGGAGCACAACGCCGGCACGCTGCCCGAGCCGGTCCTCGGCGACGACGACTGAGCCGCCGTACGGGACGCCGGGGCCCGGATTTCACTTTGCGGCAGGTCGCAGGCTAGAGTTCTTCTTGTTCGCCCCGCCGAGCGGGGCGAAACACCATACGGCCCAGGTCGTGTGGAACCAGGGGCTATAGCTCAGTTGGTAGAGCGCCTGCATGGCATGCAGGAGGTCAGGAGTTCAATTCTCCTTAGCTCCACATCCCGAAGAATCCCGTCCTCCCGAGGGCGGGATTTCTTGTTGTCCGAAACTGCTTGAGTCACCGGGGCCCCCACAGGCGTATACCTCTGCGAGGACGACTTCCGCGCTCGTCGTGTCCGGACTGGTACTGAGGCGTCGCTGACCGTGTCGGCCCGGCCGTGGCAGAATCAAACGGCCGGAAGGGGGCGCGGCCCGACGGGAGGGAGTAGCGATGCCTGCGAGCATCCTGGAGGAGGGCGGCCACCTCCTCGCTGCGGCGTTGACACGGGAGACGGCGATCCGCCTCAGCTGCCCTTCCTGCGGTTCCGCGCATGTGGCCCAAGTGCTCGGCGACAACGGCGGAATCTCCTACGTGTGCACGGCCTGCGGCCACAGCTGGAGCTGATCGATGGGTGCACACAGGCGTAAGTGCGACTGGTGCGGGAGCGGTACCCCGATCGTCCGCGACATGGAGCCGATCAACCCCGACTACCAGTACTGGTGCGAGGAATGCGCGCGGGCGCTGATCATAAAAGGCGACCCGATCGAGACGTACCGCGAGCTGGAGGGCGAGCCGATCTACGGGCGGCTCCTGGAGGAGCACTGCACCCTCAAACGGTTCTACTCGTTCGTGACGGCGTGACGTCCGCCGGGTGCCGGAGGCGGCGTCCGGCGAGCGACAGGAAGCACAGCCCGGCCGCCGCGTAGAGCGAGCAGAGCGCCAACTCGCTGGCTCCCTGGTGGAGTTCGGGTCGTCCGGAGCCGTGCGGCACCCACCACGGGACGTACGAGCAGAACACCAGCAGCGTGCCCGCGGCGACCGCGCGGTGTCCGCGCGTCCACAGCACGAGCACCACGGGCACGCACCACACCCAGTGGTGGGACCACGACACCGGGCAGATCAGCAGCGCCGTCACCGCGCACGCCACGACCGCCGGGCCGTGCCGCCCGCGCAGTTCCGCCGCGACCGCCACGGCGAGGCCCGAGAGGGCCACCAGGGCCGCCGCGACGGCCCAGGGGGCTCCCGGCTCGGGCGTGTGCAGGACGCGCGCCAGAACGCCGCGCAGGGCCTGGTTCGCGGTCTCCTCGGCGTGCCCCACCCGTCCCGTGCGCAGCACCACGCCGGTCCAGAAGCGCCAGGAGTCGTACGGCAGGACGGCCGCCGCGAGCAGCGTCGCCCCGGCGAACGCGGCGACCGCCCCGCGCGCGGGCCGCAGCCAGGGGTCCGGGTCGACGCCCCGCAGCCGCGCGGTGAGCCCGGTCGCCACCAGGAAGACCACGAACAGCGCCGGCGTCAGCTTGACCGCGGCGGCGAGCCCGAGGCCCGCACCGGCCCAGCGGGCGCCGGGGGAGCGGCGCACCAGGTCGCCCAGGACCAGGACGGCGAGCAGCAGGTTGACCTGCCCGTAGCGCAGGGTCGTCCACACCGGCTCGCACCACACGGCCAGCGCCGCGACCCACCACACGCTCGCCCGGCGCGCGTGCCCGACGAGGAGCAGCGACAGCCGGACGAACGCGATCAGCAGGGCGAGGTTGCCGGCCGTCGCCAGGGCGCGCAGCTGGCCGGTGTCCAGGAGCGTGAGGGGGGTGAACAGGAGGGCGGCGAACGGCGGGTAGGTGGCGGGCAGCCGGAACGCGGTCGTCCGCAGGGCGTAGAGGTCGCCTCCCGCGCGGACGGTCGCCCCCTCGGCCCGGTACACCATCAGGTCGATCATCGACACGTGCGCGGCCCGCTGCGCCAGCCAGAACACGGCGAACGACACCAGGCACGCCCCGAGGGCGACCGGGGTCCGACGGTGGGCCCCGGAGAACGCGATCACGGTCACGGAAAGCGACACTAGTGCCCGTAACGGCCCAGAACGGAAACGATTTGGTGGTGTGCCCTGTCGACCGTGTAATGTTGGCGTCGCCGCCGGGGAAACCGGGCGGACCACAGCGAGGGGCTATAGCTCAGTTGGTAGAGCGCCTGCATGGCATGCAGGAGGTCAGGAGTTCAATTCTCCTTAGCTCCACAGAAATCGAAGGCGGACCGTCCGATCGGACGGTCCGCCTTCGGCGTGTGTACGGCTTGGACGTGTGTACGGCGTCGCGGGGCGTGCACGGCTTCGGAGTGCGCCCGCGGTGGGGGCCGTCCGTCTCCGGACGGCCCCCACCGCTTGGTTCAGCGGCCGAGGGCGCGGCGGCCGCGGCCCTGCGAGAGGACCGGCAGATTGCGGGAGGGCGCCTGCGCGCGGGTGTCCTCCTCCAGGCGCAGCGCGAGGGCCGGGCAGCGGCGCACCGCGCGCAGCGCCTTCGCCTCCGCGTACTGCGGCACCTTCGCCTGCGCGACGGTCGGGAAGCCGTCGGCGCCGAGCTGGAAGACCTCCGGGAGGATGTCCGCGCACAGGCCGTGGCCCCGGCACAGGGTCCAGTCGACGTAGATCTTCTGACGGCTGGCGCCGCTGTCCTCGGGCTCCGCGCCGGAGGTGATGCCCGCGGGGGTCCTGCCCCCCTCGAAGAGCGGCAGGACGCCCTCCACGGGCCGTCCGCAGCCGTTTCCGAGGACATGGGCGGCGAGGTCGTCGGTGAACGCCTTGATGGTCGACTCCAGGAACATCGCGGAGCCGTCGGGGTGCGAGCACGCGCCGCGCCGCTTCACGTTCTTGGCGACCTGCTTGAGCGCCTCCAGGGCGGCCGGTCCGCCGCCGTTGAGGATGTCCTCCATACCGCGCGCGGCGGCCGGCAGCCCGAGGTAGCAGGGGCCGCACTGGCCCGCGCTCTCCTCGGCCAGCCACTGGGCCACCCGCAGCGACTCGCCCAGCGGGCAGGTCTCCTGGGTGATCGGCAGGATGGCGCCGGCGCCCAGCGAACCGCCCACCGCGTCCAGGGAGTTGCGGGAGACGATCGCCTCGTTGACGGTCGCCGCGTCGATCCACTTGCCGTGGTAGCCGCCGGTGAGCACGCCCTGCGGCACCGGCGGGGCGCCGGCGAGCTGGAGGACGTAGCGCAGCGGGACGCCCGTGGGGACCTCGATCACCATGGGGCGCGCGACCGCGCCGGAGACCGTGAGCATGACGGTGCCCGGCTCGTCGTACAGGCCGGTGTTGCCGTAGCGCTCGGGTCCGATGCGGGCGGCGATGGCGAGTTGGGCGAACGTCTCGGCGTTCGACAGCAGGGTGGGGGCGCCGCCGACGCCGGTCTGCGAGGCGCTGACCTTGCGGCCCGGCGGGATCGCGGGGCCGCCGTCGACGGAGCGGATCACCGACGCGGCGGCGCCGGTGACCATGCGGACCGGGTTGCGCTGCACCCACGCGCGCAGGGCGGAGCGGCGGCTGTTGCTCAGGCCGCGTTCGGCGAGCGCGGCCTCCATGGAGCGCTGGGTGGACTCGCGGGTGACGGCGATCACGAGCGTGCGCGCGCCCATGGCCTCGGCGCACAGCAGCGCGCCGTCCAGGATGAGGTGCGGGGCACGGTTGATGAGCACCGTGTCCTTGCGGCAGGCCGGTTCGTCCTCACTGCCGTTGACGACGACGACCGGCCGCACGCCGCGCTTGATCGCCGCCTCGGCGACCGAGCGCAGCTTCTTGTGGAAGGGGAAGCCCGCACCGCCGCGGCCCTTCAGGTTGATGCGCTCGGAGAGCTGCGCGAGCTGTTCACCGCCCAGGGGTTCGAGCGGCCCGTGCACCTTGAGGTGCATGGGGAGATCGAGTCGTTCGACAAGGTCGAAGCCCGACGTGAGCTGCGGAAGACCGACCACGCGGACTTCGGGTACGTCGGGCAGGGCCTCGTTCACCTATAGCCTCCGGAAGGCGTGTTCCACGGTTCGCCCGGGCCGGGCGTGTCGAAGGACGGGGTGCCGGGCGGTGGTTCAGTGGCGGGACCGCTGTTGTACGTGTCACCCGGGTTGTACGTCCCGTAGGGCACGTTCGTCTCACCGGTGTTGTACACATCACTCCCGCCGTACCCGCCGGTGCCCGGATTGCCCTGGGCCGGGATGGTGTATCCGGTGTCCTGGAGCGGGTCGTACGCCGACGGGGGCGCCTCGCCGACCGGCGGCGGGGACGGGACGGGCCAGGTGCCCGAGGTGCTGGAGGGGCCGTCCACGCGCGGCATCGCCTGGGTGGGCAGCTGGTCCATCGGCAGGCCCGTGCCCTGTCCGCCCGCCCAGGGCTGCTGGCGGGGCGTGGACACGGCCCGGTAGGCGGCCGCGAAGCCGGGCGCGGGGTCCGGGGCGGGCGGCTCGTAGGAGGGCGTCCGGGGTCCGGGCCGGTCGTCGCGCGCGGGGCGCCGGTTGTCGTAGCCGGGCATCCCGGGCAGCGCGGAGGAGGTCTCCGCCATGCGGGACCGGCTCGCGTCCAGGTCGTCGCGGTCGTCGCGCCCGATGGGCTCGTTGCCCAGGAGTGCGACGAGCCGGTCGGCGACCCTGCGCTTGAACGGGCGGGGCGCGGCCCGCAGCGCGATCGCGGCGGCGACGCCGACCAGGCACAGCTCGTACGACACCATGAAGAACGTCTTGGCGGGGCGGCCCGCGAACAGGCCGTGGACCAGGGCGGCGCACCAGGCCGGGTAGGCCAGCATGTGCATCGCGCGCCAGCGCGCGGCGACCGGCGCCGGGGACGCGAACTGGTTGCGCAGGGCACCGGTGACGCCCACGAAGATCATGAGCAGTCCGGCGAGCGAGCCGAGGCCGATGAGGCCCGCGCTGCCCTTGACGCCGAGGCTGAAGGGGATCACCGCGGCGATGAGGACCGTGTGGTCGAGCGCCAGCTTGACGGTGATGTGGACGAGCAGGAAGGCGATCGAGGCGACGGCGGTCACCCGGTGCACACCCTGCGCGACGATGCGCTGGCGGATGTTGAGGATGAGCCGGTCCTGGGCGACCAGGCCCCAGATGACCGAGCAGGTGAGGCACACCAGGGACAGCACGCCGGCCCCGAAGTTGAGGAAGTCCTGCAGCCAGTTGCCGCCGAACAGCACGACCACGGGTATGAGGAGCAGGACGACGGCGCTCGCCACCCCATAGGCCGACCGGCCGGGTTTGGGGAGCGAACTGTTACTGCGACGAGGGTTCATGGGGGCAACTCCGAGCGGTTCGGGAAAGCGGTCCCGCCGCCGCACTCTAAGCGGCGCCATACCGATCAGTTAGACGTTTGAGTTATTGCGTTGTTATCAAAGGGCTGTGCGACTGTTGCGATGTCCCGGTAGTGGGCGTTACGCGAAGTAATCGTTGAACTTGGTTCAGTGCTTGTGCTGTCAACCAGGCATACGGAGCAGCGTCGCCCCTTGCTCAAGGGCTGAGGTACCCTGACGCCATGCGTGCCGTACGCCTTCTGCTTAGCGGGCCGCGCTGATCAGTTCCGACCACCGGAGATCGTGGTCGGCATCGGCGCGGCATCCCCTCCTGTGCGAGGGGATTTTTCGTTTCCTGAAAGTCGCAGCCGCAGGCAGAGACGATCTATGGAGCTTTGAGGATCATGAGCGAGACGAACCCCGCTGCCACCGCCGCCGCGTCGGCCGAGGCCGCGCCGCACCGCTACACGGCCGCCGTGGCGGCCGAGATCGAGGCACGCTGGCAGGACTTCTGGGACGCGGACGGCACCTACGCGGCCCCCAACCCCAAGGGTGACCTGGGCGGCGACCCGGAGACCGCCGCGCGGCCCAAGAAGTTCATCATGGACATGTTCCCATACCCCTCAGGTGCGGGCCTGCACGTCGGCCATCCCCTGGGCTACATCGCGACCGACGTCTTCGCCCGCTTCCAGCGGATGACCGGTCACAACGTCCTGCACACCCTGGGCTTCGACGCCTTCGGCCTGCCCGCCGAGCAGTACGCCGTGCAGACGGGCACGCACCCGCGCGCGTCGACCGAGGCCAACATGGAGAACATGAAGGCCCAGCTGCGCCGGCTGGGCCTGGGCCACGACAAGCGCCGGTCGTTCGCCACGATCGACCCGGAGTACTACAAGTGGACCCAGTGGATCTTCCTCCAGATCTTCAACTCCTGGTACGACGACGAGGCCGGCAAGGCCCGCCCGATCTCCGAGCTGATCGCCCAGTTCGCGTCGGGTGACCGCACCGTACCCGGTCACACCCGCGCGTGGAACGAGCTGACCGCCGTCGAACGCGCCGACGTCCTGGGCGAGTTCCGCCTGGCCTACGCCTCCGACGCGCCCGTCAACTGGTGCCCGGGACTGGGCACCGTGCTGGCCAACGAGGAGGTCACCGCCGACGGCCGCTCCGAGCGCGGCAACTTCCCCGTCTTCAAGGCCAAGCTGCGCCAGTGGAACATGCGCATCACCGCCTACGCCGACCGGCTGCTGGACGACCTGGAGGAGCTGGACTGGCCCGAGGCCATCAAGCTCCAGCAGCGCAACTGGATCGGCCGCTCCGAGGGCGCCCGCGTCGACTTCCCGATCGACGGCGAGCACATCACGGTCTTCACCACGCGCCCGGACACCCTGTTCGGCGCGACCTACATGGTGCTGGCCCCCGAGCACCCGCTGGTCGACCGGTTCACCCCCGAGGCGTGGCCCGAGGGCACCCGCGAGGCGTGGACCGGCGGTCACGCCACGCCCACCGAGGCCGTCGCCGCCTACCGCGCCCAGGCCGCCGCCAAGTCGGACGTGGAGCGCCAGGCCGAGGCCAAGGACAAGACCGGCGTCTTCACGGGCGCGTTCGCGACCAACCCGGTCGACGGCGAGCGGGTCCCGGTCTTCATCGCCGACTACGTCCTGATGGGCTACGGCACCGGCGCGATCATGGCCGTCCCGGCCCACGACACGCGCGACTTCGCGTTCGCCCGCGCCTTCGACCTGCCGATCCGCTGCGTGGTCGAGCCCAACGACGACCGCGGGACCGACACCTCCGCGTGGGACGACGCGTTCGTGTCGTACGACGCGGTGATCGTCAACTCCGCGAGCGACGACGTGAAGCTGGACGGCCTGCGCGTCGCCGAGGCCAAGGCCCGCGTCACCGAGTGGCTGGCCCGTCGCGGCATCGGCGAGGGCACCGTCAACTTCCGCCTGCGCGACTGGCTGTTCAGCCGCCAGCGCTACTGGGGCGAGCCCTTCCCGATCGTCTACGACGAGGACGGCACCGCCCACGCGCTGCCCGAGTCGATGCTGCCGCTGGAGCTGCCCGAGGTCGAGGACTACTCGCCGCGCACCTTCGACCCGGACGACGCCGACACCCAGCCCGAGACGCCGCTGTCGCGCAACGAGGAATGGGTCCACGTCACCCTGGACCTGGGCGACGGGCCGAAGAAGTACCGCCGCGAGACCAACACCATGCCCAACTGGGCCGGCTCCTGCTGGTACGAGCTGCGCTACCTGGACCCGCACAACGACCGGGAGCTGGTCGACCCCGAGATCGAACGGTACTGGATGGGCCCGCGCGCGGGACAGCCGCACGGCGGTGTCGACCTGTACGTCGGCGGCGCCGAGCACGCCGTGCTGCACCTGCTGTACGCCCGCTTCTGGTCCAAGGTCCTCTACGACCTGGGGCACGTCTCGTCCGCCGAGCCGTTCCACAAGCTGTTCAACCAGGGCATGATCCAGGCCTACGTCTACCGTGACAGCCGGGGCATCGCGGTGCCGGCCGCCGAGGTGGAGGAGCGCGACGGCGCCTATTACCACCAGGGCGAGCAGGTCAGCCGTCTGCTGGGCAAGATGGGCAAGTCCCTGAAGAACGCGGTCACTCCGGACGAGATCTGCGCCGAGTACGGCGCGGACACCCTGCGCCTGTACGAGATGGCGATGGGCCCGCTGGACGTCTCCCGCCCCTGGGACACGCGCGCGGTGGTCGGCCAGTTCCGGCTGCTCCAGCGGCTGTGGCGCAACGTCGTCGACGAGACGACCGGCGAGGTCACCGTCACCGGTGCCGAGCCCGACGACGAGACGCTGCGCGCCCTGCACAAGGCCGTCGACGGCGTGCGCCAGGACCTGGAGGGTCTGCGCTTCAACACCGCCATCGCCAAGGTCACCGAGCTGAACAACCACCTGACCAAGGCGGGCGGGGCGATCCCGCGCGCGGTCGCCGAGCCGCTGGTGCTCATGGTCGCGCCGCTGGCCCCGCACATCGCCGAGGAGCTGTGGCGCCGCCTGGGCCACACCGACTCGGTCGTCCACCGGGACTTCCCGGTCGCCGACCCGGCGTACGTCGTGGACGAGACCGTGACCTGCGTCGTGCAGATCAAGGGCAAGGTCAGGGCCCGTCTGGAGGTCTCGCCTGCCGTCTCCGAGGAGGAGCTGGAGAAGGCCGCCCTGGCCGACGAGAAGGTCGTCGCGGCGCTGGACGGCGCCGAGATCCGCAAGGTGATCGTCCGCGCGCCCAAGCTGGTCAACATCGTGACCGCATAGTCGGCGCGGCCGGCGCGACCGGCGCGGTAGGGGTGGTCCCCTACGGGCAGGTTCGGGGTTCTTCCGGAACTCCGGACCTGCCCGTTGCGTTTACCGTGGAGAGGCGGGGCACAGCGCGCCGCCGGTCCGAGGAGGAGCGTCGTGGAAGCAGTGATCGCAGTCGTCGCCCTGCTCTTCCTCCTGTTCGTGGCCCTCGGGGCGTACGCCACGTTCAGGGCGATCGGCGCGGCCAAGCGAGGTGTCGACCGCACGATCGACCAGGCCCGCCGCACGGTCGAGGACCACACCCTGCGTGCCAAGTCCTTCGCACAGCCCGGCCCGGTGGGTGAGATCGCCCAGCTCAGACTGAGCCTGCGCACCTCGATGCGGGCCACCCAGGACGCGCTGCGGGCGGGTGTCACCGAGGACGAGTCGCTGCGCGAGTCCCTGGGCCTGTTCCAGCGGCTCAGCGCCCACGGCCAGGAACTCGACGGCGAACTCAAGCGCCTGGAGTCGGAACCGGACCGCGCCACCCTGGCCGCCCGCCTGCCCGAGCTGCGCCGCCGCACCGAGCGCATCACACGCTCCGCGGACTCCCTGCGCTGGGCCGCCCGCGACCGCGCCCACCGCTTCGCCGACGACGACCTGGACTCGCTGAGCACCCAGATCGACGTCGAGACGGGCGCCCTGCGGCACTGGCAGCGCACGGAGTCCGACCCGACACCGCCCCCGTGGCCCGACGCCCCGGAGCCCGACGGCCCGCACACCCGGCAGACCTGGCCCGGCACCGCGGAGCCCGGCACCGGTCAGGAACAGGCCAAGCCCGCCATCACACCGCCCGGCCGCAGCCCCGTGTACCCCTGGCAGAAGAAGCCCCGCCCGGAGAGCACAACTTGATCCGGCCGTTGCCGGGCAGGTGAAAGGGGCCGAGCTGCCGCATGGGCACTACGCCAGGTAACCTCCAGCTCATGTCCCGCCATGTCGCGATCGTCACCGATTCAACGGCCTACCTGCCGCCCCGGACGATGGAGCGTCACGGCATCACGGCGGTTCCCCTGACCGTCGTCCTCGGCGACCGCGCGCTCGAAGAGGGCACCGAGATCTCCACCCGTTCCCTCGCCCAGGCCCTGCAGAAACGGCGCCCCGTCACCACGTCCCGGCCCAGCCCGGCCCAGTTCGCCGAAACCTATCGCAGGGTCGCCGGGTCCGGCGCCACCGCCATCGTCTCGCTCCACCTCTCCGCCGAACTGTCGGGCACGTACGACGCCGCGGTCGTCGCGGCGCGCGAGGCACCGGTGCCGGTACGGGTCGTGGACACCGGGATGATTGCCATGGCCCTGGGCTTCTGCGCCCTCACCGCGGCCGAGGTCGCGGACGCGGGCGGCACGGTGGACGAGGCCGTCGCGGCGGCGGAGAAACGGGCCGCGGCCACCTGCGCCTACTTCGTCGTCGACACCCTCGACTATCTGCGCCGCGGCGGGCGCATCGGCGCCGCGCAGGCGCTGCTCGGCTCCGCGCTCGCCGTGAAGCCCCTGCTCCAGCTGGAGGGCGGGCGCATCGAACCGCTGGAGAAGGTGCGCACGGCGTCTAAGGCGGTCGCCCGGCTGGAGGAGATCGTCGCCGAGCGGGCGGGCACCGCGAAGGTCGACATCGCGGTCCACCATCTCGCCGCGCCCGAACGTGCCTCGGCCCTGGCCGACCGGCTGCGGACGCGGCTGCCGGGGCTGGCCGACCTGCATGTGAGCGAGGTCGGGGCGGTGATCGGGGCGCACACCGGGCCGGGGCTGCTGGGGGCCGTGGTGTCGCTTCGGTGACGGGGTGAGGTGGGGAGCCGGTGGGGGCCGGGGAGCCGGTGGGATCCGGTGGCGGAGCCGGTGTGGAGCGGAGCCGGTGTGAAGCGGGGCGGGGTGTGGGGCGGGGCGCGGGGCGCTCCAGGGGGCTCGAACGGGTGACAGGGTTTTCCACAACCGGGCGGTAGTCCCCGGGAATTGAGCAAGATCATCGTGATGCGGCGGGATGTCGGATCCTCGTCGCATGGCACTTCGATCACGCTCACGCACAACGACCGCGACCAGTGGACCGGGCCGGGCCCCGGCCTCCGACAGCCGTACCCGGCACCGCCGTCAGCCCATCCGTCGGACCTCTCGGCACGGGCACGCGCCGGTGGACGACCTGCGCCGCCGCGCGGAACTCCTCTTCGGCGAACCCGGCCCGGAACGACAGGAGTCGGGGCACGGCCCTCCGGGCGGGAGCGGGAGCGGGGGAGTGGGAGCAGGGGCGGTGGCGGTTGCGGGGGATGCGCCGCTCGGCGTCGGCCACGCGTCGCCCGACGTCGGTCATGTGCCGCCGGGCGGGCGGGACTTGCCCGGTGACGACCGTCCGCCCGGTCTGCGGGAGCGGGTGGGGACCGCCCTGCGGGAGCGGATGCCGGTGTGGGTCCAGGCCAGGTGTGGGATGGAGCGGCGGGGCGTGATCGCGCTCGCGGCGCTGCTCGCCCTGGTCGCGGTGTTCGCCGTGCAGCACTTCTGGGCGGGGCGCCCGCAGACGGTGCGGGCACCACAGGTGGTGCGGGCCGAGCAACGGGTGGGCGAGAAGGAGGGGAGGGAGCCGGGCGAGGCGCCGTCGACCGGCCCGGCCGGGGCCGCGTCGGCAGCGATGGGCACGGCGGGCGCGGCGGGCGCGGCGACCGAGATCGTGGTGGACGTCGGTGGGAAGGTCCACAGGCCGGGCATCCAGCGGCTGCCGGCGGGGTCGCGGGTGGTGGACGCGCTGCGGGCGGCGGGCGGGGTGCGGCGGGGCGTCAGCACGGACGGGCTCAACCGGGCGCGGTTCCTGGTGGACGGCGAACAGATCGTCGTGGGCGCTCCGGCACCACCGGGCGGCGCGGGGGCGGGCGGTGGCGGTCCGGCCGGTTCCGGGGCGGCGGTGGCCGGGGCCGGTCCGGTGGTGCCGATCTCCCTGAACACGGCCACGGTCGACCAGCTCGACACCCTGCCCGGCGTCGGCCCGGTCCTGGCCCAGCACATCGTGGACTACCGCGCCCAGCACGGCGGTTACCGCTCGGTCGACGAACTCCGCCAGGTCAAGGGCATCGGCGACCGCCGCTTCGCCGACCTGCGCGACCTGGTACGGCCATGACCCCCACCGACCCCCTGCCCCCGCCTCGGCCGGCGGTGCCTGCTCGTGAGCCCCGGCACCCCGTGCACGCTGCCGCCGGGAGTCGGCTCGGGGACGCTCATCCTCGGCAGGAGGGGCCGGTCGATCTGCGGTTGGTGCTGCCCGCGCTGGCGGCATGGGGGACCGCCGCGGTGGTGGTGGACGCCCCGGCCGCGTGGGCCGCCCTCGTCGCGGTGGGGTGTCTGGGCTCGGCGGTGCTACTGCTGCTGGTCCGGCGCCGGGGACCGGTGCCCTCGGCGCGGTCCGGTTGGCGCCGGGTGTCCGTCGCCGCCGTGCTGCTGTGCACCGGCGCGGCCGCGGTGTCCGCCGGACTGCACGGGGCGGACACCGCACGGGGACCGGTGCCGGGGCTGGCCCGGGATTACGCGAACGTCACGGCGGAGGTGGAGATCGGGTCCGACCCCTGGCTCAGCAGACCCCGCGTCCGCGGTGATCACGCCGCGCCGACCGCCGTGCTGGTCCGGGGCGAGGTGCGCCGGATCCGAAGGCCCGACGGCTCGGCCGTGGATGTCCGGACACCGGTACTGATGATCGTCGACGAGGACGTCCCGCCCCCTGTCCCGACCCCGGCCTCGGCTCCCGGGGCGGCTTCCGCCTCGGTCTCCGGCCCGACCCCGGCCTCGGCTCTCAGGGCGGTCCCCACCCCGGCCCCGGGAGCGACTTCCGCCTCGGTCCTCGTCCCAACTCTCCCCTCGGCTCCTCGGGTGGCTCCGGCCGGTCGGGACGGTGTCGTGGGCTGGCTCGGGCTGTTGCCCTCCACTCGGGTGCGGGTGAGTGCGCGGCTCGCGCCTGCTGGTGCCGGTGGTGATCGCACCGCCGCGGTGCTGCGGGTCGCCGAGTGGCCCGTGCCGGAGGTGGTGGACGGGCCGAGCGGTGCGCAGCGGGTCGCCGGACGGCTGCGGGCCGGGCTGCGTGCGGCGACGGACGGGCTGCACGGCGACGCGCGGGCCCTGCTGCCGGGCCTGGTCGTCGGGGACACCTCACGGATCACACCCGATCTGGACGAGGCGTTCAAGGAGACGGACCTCGCGCACCTCCTCGCCGTCTCCGGCAGCAACCTCACCGTGCTGCTCGCCCTGCTCGTCGGACCGCCCGGCCTGGCGCGTCACGCCGAACGCCGCGGCCTCGCCCCGTACCTCGGCGTCTCCCTGCGGACCACGGCACTGCTCGCCGGGGCGCTCACCCTCGGCTTCGTCGTCGTGTGCCGCCCCGATCCGAGCGTGCTGCGGGCCGCGGCCTGCGGAGCCGTCGCCCTGCTCGCCCTGGCCACCGGCCGCCGCAGATCCCTGATCCCGGCACTGGCGACGGCCGTCCTGCTGCTGGTGCTGTACGACCCGTGGCTGTCGCGGAGTTACGGCTTCCTGCTCTCGGTGCTGGCCACCGGGGCGCTGCTGGTGCTCGCGCCGAGATGGAGCGCCGCGCTGCGCCGGCGCGGGGTGCCCGGACGGCTCGCCGAGGCGCTGGCGGCGGCCGCCGCGGCCCAGGCGGTGTGCGCGCCGGTCGTCTCGGTGCTGTCGGCGCGGGTCAGCCTGGTGGCCGTGCCCTGCAATCTGCTGGTCGAGGCCGCGGTCGCCCCGGCCACCGTGCTGGGCTTCGCGGCGCTGGCCGTCGCACCGGTGATGATGCCGGTGGCCAAGGCGCTGGCGTGGTGCGCGAGTTGGCCGGTCCGCTGGATCGCGGGTGTCGCGCGGACGGGGGCCGCGCTGCCCGGCGGAGGAGTGGACTGGCCCGGCGGCTGGGCGGGGGCGTTCCTGCTCGCCGGGGTGACCGCGGCCGTCGTGCTCGCCGGGCGGCGGCTCCTGCGGTACCCGATGTGGTGCGGGGTGTGCGCGTTGCTGCTCCTGCTGGTGGTGCTGCGGCCCGTACCGCTGACCCGGGTCGTCACGGGCTGGCCGCCGCCCGGCTGGCGGTACGCGATGTGCGACGTGGGGCAGGGCGATGCCACGGTGCTCGCGGCGGGCGCGGGCAGCGGGATCGTCGTGGACGCCGGGCCCGATCCGGCGCTGGTGGACCGCTGTCTGCGCGACCTCGGCGTCACCAGGGTCCCGCTGGTCGTCCTGACCCACTTCCACGCCGACCACGTCGCGGGGCTGCCCGGTGTGCTGCGCGGCCGGGCGGTGGGCGGGATCGAGGTGACCGGCTTCGAGGAGCCGGCGGAGCAGGTCGGGTTCGTCCGGCGGGAGGCGGCCCGGCGGCACGTCCCGGTCGTCCGCGCCGTCGCCGGGGAGCGTCGCCGTGCCGGGGGAGGGCTCTCCTGGCAGGTGCTGTGGCCGCCCGGGGGCCCGGCGCCGCCGCCCGACGGACCCAACGACGCGAGCCTCACCCTGCTGGTCCGCTCGGGCGGGCTGCGGCTCCTGCTGCTCGGGGACCTGGAACCCCCGGCGCAGCAGGCGCTGTCGAGGTCACCGGCGGCGGCCGGCCTCGGCGACGTGGACGTGCTGAAGGTCGCCCATCACGGTTCGGCCTACCAGGACCCGGAGTTGATACGGCTCGTGGCGCCGAGGGTGGCGCTCGTGTCGGCCGGCGCGGACAACCCGTACGGGCATCCGGCGCCGAGCACCCTGGCCGCGCTGCGGGCCGGCGGGGCGGTGGTGCTGCGGACGGACGAGGACGGCGCGCTGGCGGTCGCCGGGGCGGGCGCCGGGCTGCGCGTGGCGCGAGACTGAGGGCATGAACCCCGCACAGGCCGACGCCTACCTCCGCCGCATCGGGGCCGACCATCCGGCCTGGCCCACCGTCGAGGTGCTGCGTGAGCTGCATCTGCGCCATCTGACGGCCGTGCCCTTCGAGAACCTGTCCCTCCACCTCGGAGAGGAAATCGTGCTGGACGAGAGGCGGCTGCTGGACAAGGTGGTGGACGCGCGCAGGGGCGGGTTCTGCTACGAACTCAACGGCGCGTTCGGGGCGTTGCTCACCGCGCTCGGCTTCGCCGTCACCCTGCTCGCGGGGCGGGTGTACGGGGCGGGGGGCCGGCTCGGCATCCCGTACGACCATCTCGCGCTGCGGGTGGGGACGGTGGACGGCGGCGCGTGGCTGGCCGACGTGGGGTTCGGGACGCACAGCCACTATCCGCTGGTGTTCGACGAGCGGGGCGAGCAGTTCGACCCCGGTGGGGTGTTCCGGATCGCGGAGTCGGGACCGGACGCGGCAGGTGCGGGCGGCGCGGGCGCGACGGGGCCGGTGGACCTGGACGTGCTGATGGACGGCAGGCGGCAGTACCGGCTGGAGACGCGGCCCCGGGTGCTGGGCGACTTCCGGGCCGGGGCCTGGTGGCACAGCACCTCGCCCGCCTCGCACTTCGGCAGGTCGACGGTGTGCTCCCGGGTCACGGAGGAGGGCGGCAGGGTCACGTTGAGCGGGCGGACGCTGACGGTGACGGCGCCCGACGGGAAGCGCGAGGTGCGGGAGCTGGAGGCGGACGAGGAGGTGCTGGCGGTGTACCGGGAGCGGTTCGGGATCGTGCTGGACCGGGTGCCGGCGGTGCGGGGGAGGGGGACGGAGGACGGGGGAAGCACGGAGTGAGCAATGGGGACAACATCGGATGTCTGGCGGCTACTCGTGCGTAGTCCCATCACATGTGCTGGTTTCCCGCGATGTGGGTTCGTGTTGCCTCGAAAGCCGCATCGGTGATCGAATATCTCTTCGGCAACGCAGAAGTCGAAGCACACAGGGGTGGCGTAGATGGTCGGCCGCTGGCTGGGAAACCGAACGAACCGAGTGCAACGGACGAGTCCGCTCGCCGCGGTGCAGACGCCACCCGAGGCCGGGGTGCTGAGCTGCCGGGTGCTCGACCCCGTCAACGAGCCGGTGACACATGCGGAGTTCGCGATCAGCGACGCGCAGGGACGCAAGGTGGTCAGCGGCGGCACCGATCCCTACGGGTCGTTCATGACGACGGTGCCGGCGGGGGAGTACCGGCTCGCGGTGTCCGCCGAGGGGTACACGCCGTACCGGGCGACCGCGGTGGTCGGGGAGAACACGCTCGCCTCGCTGGGCGACGTGACCCTCCAGGTCGCGCAGCCGCCCGAGCTGCCGGCGCCGGGCGACTGGGAGATCGAGCGGACGCACTCCTCGATCACGTTCACCGCGCGGCACATCGGGCTGGCCCGTATCCACGGGCGGTTCAACTCCTTCGCGGGGGCCATCCGGATCGACGACCGGGCGGAGCGGTCCGCGATGCACGCCGTGATCGACGCCTCGACCATCGACACCGGCGTGCCGATGCGCGACGACCATCTGCGCTCGGCGGACTTCCTGGACGTCCAGCGGTTCCCGACGCTGGAGTTCTACAGCGAGCGCTGTGTGCACAAGGGCGGCAACCGGTGGGCGGTCGCGGGTGCGCTGTCGCTGCACGGGGTGACGCGGACGGTCACCCTGGACCTGGAGTACCTGGGGCTCGGCAACGGGATGGAGGGCGAGGTGCGGGCGGCGTTCCGGGCCTCGACGGAGCTGCACCGCGACGACTTCACGGTGAGCTGGCAGACGATGCTGGCCCGGGGGATCGCGGTGGTCGGCCCGAGCATCAGGGTGGACCTCGACGTGCAGCTCGTGCGCAAGGGCTGAGCGGTCCGGGCCGCGCCGACCGGTGCCGCGGGTGCCGGACAATGGGCGCGTGAGCGACGTGAGACATGTGCTGGTGCTGCCCGACCGCGACGCGGCCGAGGAGGTGGCCGAGGCGCTGGCCGTGCGGTTCGGCGTGGCCGAGGAGCCGCGCCTGGTGCGGGACGCTCTGGCGGGGGAGGACGACGCGGAGGATGCGCAGTGGCTCGTCGTCCTGCGGGACGAGGCGGCGCGGCTGGACCCGGTCGAGCTGGACGCGCTCGCGGGGGAGTGGGACGGCTGGCGCGAGGAGCCGTAGACCGGGTGGTGTCGGGAGCCGTGGGCCGGGGGTGTCAGGGGCCGGGTGCCACGGCCCGGCGCGTTGTCGGTGGGGCGTGGGATGCTGGTCGCGATGGCCAGGAAGACTGCTGACAACGACCCGCTCGCCCCGGTGACGCTCGCCGTGGGCCAGGAGGACCTGCTGCTCGACCGTGCCGTGCAGGAGGTGGTGGCCGCGGCCCGCGCCGCCGACGCCGACACGGACGTACGGGACCTGACGCCGGACCAGGTGCAGCCCGGCACGCTCGCCGAGTTGACCAGCCCGTCCCTCTTCGCGGAGCGCAAGGTGGTGGTCGTGCGCAACGCGCAGGACCTCTCGACGGACACCGTCAAGGACGTGAAGGCGTATCTGGGGGCGCCCGCCGAGGAGATCACGCTCGTGCTGCTGCACGCGGGCGGGGCCAAGGGCAAGGGGCTGCTGGACGCGGCGCGCAAGGCCGGGGCGCGGGAGGTGGCGTGCCCGAAGATGACCAAGCCGGCGGACCGGCTGGCGTTCGTGCGCGCCGAGTTCCGGGGGCTCGGGCGGTCGGCCACCCCGGAGGCGTGCCAGTCGCTGGTCGACGCGATCGGGAGCGATCTGCGGGAGCTTGCCTCGGCCGTGACCCAGCTCGTCGCGGACGTGGAGGGGACGATCGACGAGGCGGTCGTCGGGCGGTACTACACAGGGCGGGCCGAGGCGTCGAGCTTCACGGTCGCCGACCGGGCGGTCGAGGGGCGGACGGCGGAGGCGCTGGAGGCGCTGCGGTGGTCGCTGGCGACGGGGGTGGCGCCGGTGCTGATCACCAGTGCGCTCGCGCAGGGGGTGCGGGCGATCGGGAAGCTGTCGTCCGCGCGGGGCGGGCGGCCCGCCGATCTCGCGCGGGAGCTGGGGATGCCGCCGTGGAAGATCGACCGGGTGCGGCAGCAGATGCGGGGGTGGACGCCGGACGGGGTGGCCGTGGCGTTGCTGGCGGTCGCGGAGGCGGACGCGGGGGTGAAGGGCGGGGGGGACGATCCGGAGTACGCGTTGGAGAAGGCCGTGGTGGCTGTCGCCCGGGCGGCGCGGTCGCGGGGGCGGGTGTAGCCCGTCGGCTGCGGGAGCGTCTCCGAGGGGGTTCCGCCCCCTGGACCCCGCCTCGCCCACCCACCAGCCGACTCGGTGAGTGATAACGGGTGCTCGTCCCTCCCCCGGCCCGGTACCAGAGTAGGGAAGCGGAAAACCCCGGTTCCCCCTGGGGAAGGGGGGACCGGGGTTCCGTCGGAGCCGGGTGGATCCGCGCCCGCGTGGCGAACGCAGGCCGCGCGCGGATCCTGGGGTGCCGGGTGGAGGCGGATGAGAGAGGGCCCGCCTGGGTCCCCCGGCGTCACATCAGGTGTCAGCCCTTGAGGGACGCGACCTTGGAAGCGAGCGCCGACTTCTTGTTGGCGGCCTGGTTCTTGTGGATGACGCCCTTGGAGACGGCCTTGTCGAGCTGGCGCGCGGCAGCGCGCTGGTACTCGGTGGCCTTCTCGACGTCACCCGCGGCAGCGGCCTCACGGGCCTTGCGGATCGCGGTCTTGAGGGAGGACTTGACGGCCTTGTTGCGCAGCCGGGCCTTCTCGTTGGTCTTGATCCGCTTGATCTGGGACTTGATGTTCGCCACGAATGAGCCTTTTCAGGTTCTGGCACGGGGCCGCACGGATGCCGCGCGGTTCCGACGCCGGGTGATTTCTTGAAGGTGTGCCTCGCGCTGAGAGGGCAAGAGACACAGCCCCCCACACTACCAGCGGCCCGGCAGACGGCCCAAACCCGCTCCAGCCCCCCGCCCGTGGGACCATGGAAGCTACGTATCGATCCGACCCGAGGCATAAGGCGCCTCAAGAGACAGGACCCTGCGTGCCCGCGACCCCTAACAATGTGCCCGAGCCGAGCCGTACCGACCCGGCTCTGATCCGCAACTTCTGCATCATCGCGCACATCGACCACGGAAAGTCCACGCTCGCCGACCGGATGCTCCAGCTGACCGGTGTGGTCGAGCAGCGGCAGATGCGTGCTCAGTACCTCGACCGCATGGACATCGAGCGTGAGCGTGGCATCACGATCAAGTCCCAGGCGGTGCGTCTGCCGTGGGCCCCCACCCATGACCCGGGCAACACGCACATCCTCAACATGATCGACACCCCGGGTCACGTCGACTTCACGTACGAGGTCTCGCGGTCGCTTGCCGCCTGCGAGGGGACGATCCTCCTCGTCGACGCCGCCCAGGGCATCGAGGCGCAGACCCTCGCCAACCTCTACCTGGCGATGGAGAACGACCTCACGATCATCCCCGTGCTGAACAAGATCGACCTGCCGGCCGCACAGCCGGAGAAGTTCGCCGAGGAGCTGGCCAACCTGGTCGGCTGCGAGCCCGACGACGTGCTCAAGGTCTCCGCGAAGACCGGTCTGGGCGTCGAGGCGCTCCTGGACCGGGCCGTCGAGCGGATCCCGGCCCCGGTGGGCGTCGCCGACGCCCCCGCGCGGGCGATGATCTTCGACTCGGTGTACGACTCGTACCGCGGTGTCGTGACGTACGTCCGGGTCATCGACGGACAGCTCAACAGGCGCGAGCGCATCAGGATGATGTCCACGGGCGCCACGCACGAGCTGCTGGAGATCGGCACCAACTCGCCGGAGATGCTCCCGGCCGACGGCCTCGGCGTGGGTGAGGTGGGGTACCTCATCACCGGCGTGAAGGACGTCCGCCAGTCCAAGGTCGGTGACACCGTCACCAGCCAGCACAAGGGGGCCACGGAGGCGCTCGGGGGCTACAAGGACCCGAAGCCGATGGTCTTCTCCGGTCTGTATCCGCTGGACGGCTCCGACTACCCCGAGCTGCGCGAGGCGCTGGACAAGCTCCAGCTCAACGACGCCGCCCTGGTCTACGAGCCGGAGACCTCCGCGGCCCTCGGCTTCGGCTTCCGCGTCGGCTTCCTCGGCCTGCTGCACCTCGACGTGATCCGCGAGCGGCTGGAGCGGGAGTTCGGCCTCGACCTGATCGCCACCGCGCCCAACGTGGTCTACCGCGTGATCATGGAGGACGGCGAGGAGCACACCGTCACCAACCCGAGCGAGTTCCCCGAGGGCAAGCTCGCCGAGGTGTACGAGCCGGTCGTGCGGGCCACGATCCTCGCGCCCACCGAGTTCATCGGCGCGATCATGGAGCTGTGCCAGACCCGGCGCGGCACCCTGCTCGGCATGGACTACCTGTCCGAGGACCGGGTCGAGATCCGCTACACACTGCCGCTCGCGGAGATCGTCTTCGACTTCTTCGACCAGCTGAAGTCGAAGACGCGCGGGTACGCCTCGCTGGACTACGAGCCCACGGGCGAGCAGGACAGCTCACTTGTCAAGGTCGACATCCTGCTGCACGGCGACAAGGTGGACGCCTTCTCGGCGATCACCCACCGGGACCAGGCCTACGCGTACGGCGTAAGGCTCGTCGCCAAGCTCAAGGAGCTCATCCCGCGGCAGAACTTCGAGGTGCCGGTGCAGGCCGCCATCGGCTCCCGGGTCATCGCCCGCGAGACCATCCGCGCCATCCGCAAGGACGTCCTCGCCAAGTGCTACGGCGGTGACATCTCCCGCAAGCGGAAGCTGCTGGAGAAGCAGAAGGAAGGCAAGAAGCGGATGAAGATGGTGGGTTCCGTGGAGGTTCCGCAGGAGGCGTTCATCGCCGTCCTGTCCAGCGATGACAGCGCGGGGTCGGCCAAGGGCAAGAAGTAACCGCAGGTCGCGCCGGGGTATGGGCGCAAACCGGGTGCAACAGGGGCTCGTCGGGCGAAAGTGCGGCGGGCCCCTGTGCATGCGTACGGTCGCTCTCTGTGGGAAGTGACAGGGCGCCGCCCCTTACGCACCGGCGGACCGGGCTCTACCCTGATCTCTGCTCGGATAGTTACTCGCGAGTTAAACAACGAGCCCACCGAGAGCAAACCAGCCGCACTGAGCCAGCCGCACTGTCGCGGGCCCCGGAGGATGTCGTGAGCGACACACAGACCATGATCGAGAACCGTCCGCCGTCCGTGGCGGCCCTCTTCCTGGACCGCGTCGCGGCCACGCCGGACGCCGAGGCATACCGCTACCCCGTACCGCCGGCTTCGGGGCGGGGTCCGGACGACTGGAAGTCGCTGACCTGGGCCCAGGCGGCCGAGCGGGTGTACGCGATCGCGGCCGGCCTGATCGAGCTGGGGGTGCGGCCGGAGCAGCGGGTCGCCCTCGCCTCCGCCACCCGTGTCGAGTGGATCCTCGCCGACCTGGGCATCCTGTGCGCGGGCGCGGCCACGACCACCGTCTACCCGCAGACCAACGCCGAGGAGTCGGCGTTCATCCTCTCCGACTCCGGGAGCCGGGTGCTGATCGCGGAGGACGCGGCCCAGCTCGCCAAGGCGCGCGAGCGGCGTGCCGAGCTGCCCGAGCTGACCCATGTCGTGGTGATCGACCCGGCCGGTGTGGAGACCGGGGACGACGTGCTCACCCTCACCGAGCTGGAGCAGCGTGGCGCCGCCCGGCTGGAGAAGGAACCCCAGCTGATCAAGGAGCGGGTGGGGGCGATCACCAAGGACCAGCTCGCCACCCTCATCTACACCTCCGGCACCACCGGCCGGCCCAAGGGCGTACGGCTGCCGCAGGACAACTGGTCGTACATGGCGAAGGCGATCGCCGCGACCGGGCTGATCAGCGGCGAGGACGTGCAGTACCTGTGGCTGCCGCTGGCGCACGTCTTCGGCAAGGTGCTCACCTCGGGCCAGATCGAGGTCGGCCACGTCACGGCCGTCGACGGCCGCGTCGACAAGATCATCGAGAATCTGCCGGTCGTGCAACCGACCTACATGGCCGCCGTGCCGCGCATCTTCGAGAAGGTCTACAACGGGGTCGCCGCCAAGGCGCGGGCGGGCGGCGCGGCCAAGTACCGGATCTTCCAGTGGGCGGCCGAGGTGGCCCGCGCGTACGCCAGGGCGAGCCAGGACAACTTCCGGCGCACCGGCGCCGCGACCGTGCCGTTCGGGCTGGCCGCCAAGCACCGGGTCGCGGACGCGCTCGTCTACGCCAAGCTGCGCGAGGCGTTCGGCGGGCGGCTGCGGGCCTGTGTCTCCGGCTCGGCCGCGCTCGCGCCCGAGATCGGCTACTTCTTCGCCGGCGCCGGGGTGCACATCCTGGAGGGCTACGGCCTCACCGAGTCGTCGGCCGCGTCCTTCGTCAACCCCGGGGAGGCGTACCGCACCGGCACGGTCGGCAAGCCGCTGCCCGGCTGCGAGGTGCGGGTCGCGGACGACGGCGAGATCCTGCTGCGCGGTCCCGGCATCATGGAGGGCTACCACAAGCTGCCCGAGAAGACCGCGGAGGTGCTGGAGCCGGACGGCTGGTTCCACACCGGGGACATCGGGGAGCTGTCGCCCGACGGGTATCTGCGCATCACCGACCGCAAGAAGGACCTCATCAAGACGTCCGGCGGCAAGTACATCGCGCCCGCCGAGGTGGAGGGGCAGTTCAAGGCGGTGTGCCCGTACGTCTCCAACATCCTGGTGCACGGCGCCGACCGGAACTACTGCACGGCGCTCATCGCCCTGGACGAGCCGTCCATCCTGGAGTGGGCGCGGGAGAACGGGCTGGGCGGGAAGTCCTACGCCGAGGTGGTGGCCGCGCCGCGGACGGTCGCCCTGGTCGAGGGGTACGTGACCGAGCTCAACCAGGGTCTCCAGCGGTGGCAGACGATCAAGAAGTTCCGGCTGCTGCCGAGGGATCTCGACGTGGAGCACGGGGAGGTCACGCCGAGTCTGAAGCTGAAGCGGCCGGTGGTCGAGCGGGAGTACAAGTCGCTCATCGACGACATGTACGCCGGGGCGCGGGAGGCCTGAGGGAGCGCCCAAGGGGGTGGGGCGGGGAGCTTCGTGGCGGCTGCGGGTTCGTTGTGGTTGCTCGCGCAGTTCCCCGCGCCCCTTTGGGGCGCGACTCAGTCCCCTTTGTCCAGCAGGCGGCGTAGTTCGGTCACCTGGGTGCGCAGGCGGTGGAGTTCCAGGAACACGTTCACCTTCGCCCGCAGTACCCAGGGGTCGAACGGCTTGGTCAGGAAGTCGGCGGCACCCGTCGCGTAGCCGCGGAACGCGTACCCCTCGTCCTCCGCGCCCGTGAGGAAGATGATCGGGACGTCCTTCGTCTGGTCCAGGCGTTTGATGTTCGCGGCCGTCTCGAAGCCGTCCATGCCCGGCATGCGGATGTCCAGGAGGACGACAGCGAAGCGCCGGCGGAGCAGGGCCTTCAGCGCCTCCTCGCCCGAACGCGCCCTCGTCATCGGCTCGTTGAGGGAGCCTAGGACGGCCTCCAGTGCCGTCAGGTTGTCCTCCATGTCGTCCACCAGGAGGATGCCGGCATAGGTGTCGGCCGTCGGTGCGGTGCTCGTCATGACGACTCCTCGGCTTGTGTCTCCCGTGCGCCCTCGGGATCGAGGAGCGTGCACACGACCGTCAGCAGCCGGTCGACGTCCACCGGCTTGGGCACGTAGTCGTTGGCGCCGCGCGCGATGGACTTCTCCCGGTCGCCCGGCATCGCCTTCGCGGTCAGCGCGACGATCGGCAGACCCGCCCAGCGCGGGGTGCGGCGGATGGCGGCGATGGTCTCGTAGCCGTCCATCTCCGGCATCATGATGTCCATCAGGACCAGTTCGACGTCCGGATGGCGTTCCAGGGTCTCGATGCCCTCCCGGCCGTTCTCCGCGTACAGCACGGGCATGCCGACCCGGCCCAGCACATGGGTGAGCGCGAAGACGTTGCGGATGTCGTCGTCCACGATCAGCACCCGCCGGCCCGGCAGCACCCGTCCCGCCCGGCCCGTGCGCCACGCCTCCAGCTTGGCGGGGGCCGGCCAGGTGTCGTCGGGGTCGTGCGCGGGCGGGAACGGCTCGGCGGTCCGCTGTCCGGGGAGCGGGGCCGCGGGGGCCTGGGGCTCCGGGGCCGGCGCGTGGCCGGGGCCGACCACCGGGACGTAGAGGGTGAAGGTGGAGCCCCGGCCCGGTTCGCTCTCGGCGACGATACGGCCGCCCAGCAGGCCCGCGATCTCCCGGCTGATGGACAGGCCGAGGCCGGTCCCGCCGTACTTGCGGTTCGTCGTGCCGTCGGCCTGCTGGAACGCCTCGAAGATCACCGGGAGTTTCTCGGGGGCGATGCCGATGCCGGTGTCGGAGACCGCGAAGGCGACCACCTCCTCGCCGTCGCGGGCGTCGGGGTGCTCGGCGTCGCCCACCCGGCTCACCCGCAGCTCGACGCGGCCCGTCGCGGTGAACTTGATCGCGTTGGAGAGCAGGTTGCGCAGGATCTGCTGGAGGCGCTGCTCGTCGGAGTACATCTCGCGCGGCACGTCCGCGCCGACGGCCACCTCCAGGGCCAGCCCCCGGTCCAGGGTGAGCGGGCGGAAGGTCGCGTGGACGTAGTCGAGGAGCTTGATCAGGGGGAGCCGCTTCGGGCGTACGTCCATCCGGCCGGCCTCGATCTTCGACAGGTCCAGGATGTCGTTGATCAGCTGGAGCAGGTCGGAGCCCGAGCGGTGGATCGTCGTCGCGAACTGGACCTCCTGCTCGGAGAGCCGGCCGTCCGGGTTGTCGGAGAGCAACCGGGCCAGGATCAGCAGGGAGTTGAGCGGGGTGCGCAGCTCGTGCGACATGTTGGCCAGGAACTCCGACTTATACTGGGAACTGGTCGCCAGCAGGGCCGCCTTCTCCTCCAGTTCGGCATTGGAGCGCTGCAACTCGGCCTGCTGCTCCTGGAGTTCGTCCGAGCGTTCCTGGAGCTGCATCGCCAGCCGCTGGGACTCCCCGAGCAGCGACTCCGTACGGGAGTTGGCGATGATCGTGTTGATGGCGACACCGATCGTGTTCACGAACTGGTCGAAGAAGGCCAGGTGGACGTCGGAGAAGCGGGAGAACGAGGCGAGTTCGATCACGCCGAGGAGCTTGTCCTCGAAGAGGATCGGGATGATGACGATGGTCGTGGGGGCCGCCTCGCCCAGCCCGCTGCTGATCGTGATGTAGTCCGGGGGCGCCTCCTCCACCAGGATGCGCGTCTTCTCGCGGGCCGCCTGCCGGACCAGCCCGTGCACCGGCAGCCCGCCCGTCTCGACCGTCGCGTCCTGCGCCGCCCCGTACCCGGCGATGAAGGCCAGCCCCTTCGCGGGGACCGTCGTGCGCAGCGAGGCGCCGTCCTCGTCCGGGTCGGCCAGGAAGAACGCGCCGTACTGCGCGTTCACCAGCGGCGTCAGCTCGCGCAGGATCAGGTCGGCGACCTCCATCAGGTCCCGGTGGCCCTGCATCAGCGCGGCGAGCCGGGCCAGGTTGGACTCAAGCCAGTCCTTGGCGCGGGTCGTCTCGCGCAGGTTGGCCACCATCAGGTTGATGTTGTCCTTGAGTTCGGCGACCTCGCCGCGCGCCTCCACGGTGATCGAGCGGGACATGTCGCCCTGGGCCACGGCGGAGGCGACCTCGGCGATCGCGCGGACCTGGGTGGTGAGGTTCAGGGCGAGTTCGTTCACGTTGGTTGTCAGGCGCTTCCAGGTGCCGTACACGCCCTCCACCCGGGCCTGGCCGCCGAGTTGGCCCTCCGAGCCGACCTCACGGGCCACCCGGGTGACCTCCGAGGAGAAGGAGGACAGGGTGTCCACCATGGTGTTGATGGTGGTCTTCAGCTCCAGGATCTCGCCGCGCGCGTCCACGTCGATCTTCTTCGACAGGTCGCCCTGGGCCACGGCGGTGGCCACCTGCGCGATGTTGCGGACCTGTGAGGTCAGGTTGTCGGCCATGTAGTTGACGTTGTCCGTCAGGTCCCGCCAGACGCCCGAGACGCCCAGCACCTGGGCCCGGCCGCCGAGCCTGCCGTCCGTGCCGACCTCGCGGGCCACCCGGGTCACCTCGTCGGCGAAGGCCCGCAGCTGCTCCACCATCGTGTTGACGGTGTCCTTGAGTTCGAGGATCTCGCCGCGCGCGTCAACCGTGATCTTCTTCGACAGGTCCCCGTTGGCGACGGCCGTGGTGACCTGCGCGATGTTGCGGACCTGCGAGGTCAGGTTGAGGGCCATGAAGTTGACGTTGTCGGTGAGGTCCTTCCAGACGCCGGAGACGCCCCGCATCTGGGCCTGACCGCCGAGGTTGCCCTCGGTGCCGACCTCGCGGGCGACGCGGGTGACCTCGTCGGCGAAGGCGGACAGCCGGTCGACCATCGTGTTGATCGTGGACTTCAGCTCCAGGATCTCGCCCTTCGCCTCCACCGTGATCTTCTTCGACAGGTCGCCCTGCGCGACGGCGGTGGACACCAGGGCGATGTTGCGCACCTGGGACGTCAGGTTGTCCGCCATGAAGTTGACGTTGTCGGTGAGGTCCTTCCAGACGCCGGAGACGCCCCGCACCTGCGCCCGGCCGCCGAGGTTGCCCTCGGTGCCGACCTCGCGGGCGACGCGGGTGACCTCGCCGGCGAAGGCGGACAGCTGGTCCACCATCGTGTTGATGGTCGACTTCAGCTCCAGGATCTCGCCCTGCGCGTCGACCGTGATCTTCTGGCTCAGATCGCCGTTGGCGACGGCCGTCGTCACCTGCGCGATGTTGCGGACCTGCGAAGTCAGGTTCGACGCCATGAAGTTGACGTTGTCGGTGAGGTCCTTCCACACCCCCGAGACGCCCCGCGCCTGGGCCCGCCCGCCCAACTGCCCCTCCGTGCCCACCTCGCGGGCCACCCGGGTCACCTCGTCCGCGAAGGCCGAGAGCTGGTCCACCATCGTGTTGACCGTCAGCTTCAGCTCCAGCAGCTCACCGGTCGCCTCCACCGTGACCGTACGGGTCAGATCGCCGCGCGCCACCGCCGTCGTCACCAGGGCGATGTCCCGCACCTGGGCGGTCAGCCGGGCCGCCATCGTGTTGACCGCCTCCGTCACCGCCCGCCAACTGCCCGACAGCCCCCGCACCTTGGCCCGCCCGCCGAGCCGCCCCTCGGTGCCGACCTCGCGGGCCACCCGGGTCACCTCGTCGGTGAACAGGGACAGCTGGTCGACCATCGTGTTCACCGCCCGGCCCAGGCGCCGCATGTCACCGCGCAACTGACGGCTGCCGTCGTGCAGATCGACCCGCTGCGTCAGATCGCCGCCCGCCACCGCGTCCAGCACCCGGGTCGCGTTGGCCGCCGGTGCCACCAGGGCGTCCAGGATCTGGTTGACGTCGTCCACCCGGGACGTCCACGCGCCCTGCCCGGGACTCGCCGACAGCCGCTCGTCCAGCCGCCCGTGCCGCACCAACTCCCGCTTCACCCGCCGCACTTCGGCGTTGAAGTGCTCGGTGCGGTCCATCGTCTGGTTGAAGGCCGCCGTGAGTTCGGCGACGATCCCCTCCCCGTTCTCGGGGAGCTTGGTGAAGTCTCCGTCCCGCGCCGCGATCAGCGCGGCCAGCAGCGGGCGCAGTTCGGATGCGCTGAGTCGTTGCGGATTCTGTCCCTCTTCGAGCAGGCGCGTAGCACTGTTCTCACTCATGGCGGCCCACTTCGGTAACTCGGTGCTTATGAGCGCAGTCAGTCTGTCACCCTGTGCGCATCGACCGAGGTGTATTCGTCCGAACTGCTCCAGGAGCCGGCCATGGGGGCCATACCCACGCAACGGGAGACCGTGTTCCGGGTCCGCGACCCGTCCGCCGCCGCGCACGCCGCCGAGGAGCGCACCCAGCTGCACGCCACCCTGCCCGGCAGCCCCCTCGCGCCCGGCGCCGCCCGCGCCCTGCTGCGCAGCGCGCTCACCGAGTGGACCCGTGGCGGTCTCCTGGCCGGCGAACGGCTCGCCGAGGACGCCCTGCTGGTGCTCAGCGAACTCGTCACCAACGCCGTCGTGCACGCGGGCACCGACGTCGGGATCGTCTGCTCCGCCGACCCCGCGACCGGCACCCTCACCGTCGAGGTCACCGACCACCACCCCTCCCGCGCGCCCCGCGACGACCCCGCAGGACCGCCGCGCGAGGCCCCCGAGTCCGGGCGCGGCCTGCAACTCGTCGCGAACCTCTCCGAGTCCTGGGGCGTCGGCTACCGCACCGGCGCCAAGACCGTGTGGGCCCGGCTGCCCGCCCGGCCGCCGTACCCGGGCGCCGCGGAGCCCGAGCCGGGCGCCGAGGACCACGACGTACGGCTCGCCGGACTGCTCGCACCCGAACCGGGCCGGGACGGACGGGACCGGGACTGGCTGAACCGGGGCGCCCTGTCCTTCCTGGCCGAGGCGTCCGACCTGCTTGCCGGACAGCTCGACGAGAACCTGGTCGCGGCGCTCACCGGACAGCTGATCGTGCCCCGGCTCGCCGACTGGTGCGCGGTGTGGCTGGAGGACGAGTCCACCCGGCGCTGGGGGTCACCCCGCTGGAGCGACGGCACCGGCACGGCCGGACCCCGGCTCGCCCGGGTCTGGCACGGCAGCGAGAACCGCATCGAGGAACTGCGCCGCGCCCTGGAGAAGGACCCACCCCGCCCGCGCGACGCCCGGGGAGCGCCCGCGCCGGAGCACGGCGGGGACTGGGCGGGTTCCGGCCCGGTGCCGTACCCCTGGCCCGGCGCGGCGCTCGGCCCGCACGGCACCGACGGCGCGGCGCTCGCCTACCGGCTGGTCACGGGCGGCCGGCCGGTAGGCACGCTGGTCATCGGGCGGTGCGGGGTGCCGGGGTTCCCCGACGAGATCACCGGGCTCGTCGAGGACCTCGGCCGCCGGGTGGCGCTCGCCATCGGCGCGGCCCGCCGGTACGCCCGCCAGGCCACCATCAGCGAGGTGCTCCAGCGCGGGCTGCTGCCCGGCGCCGTCGCCGAGATCCCGGGGCTGCGCAGCGCGCTCGTCCACGAGCCGTGCGACAAGGGCGGCCCCAGCGGCGACTTCTACGACCTGTTCCCGGCGGGCGACGGCCGCTGGTGCTTCGCGGTCGGCGACGTGCAGGGCAAGGGACCGGAGGCGGCCGTCGTGATCGGTCTCGCCCGGCCCTGGCTGCGGCTGCTCGCCCGCGAGGGGTACGGGGTCGCCGACGTCCTCGACCGCCTCAACCAGCTCCTCCTCGACGACGCCACCGAGGCCGCCGACGCCGCCGCCCGCGCGCTGGCCGTCGCGGGCGGCCGGGCCGTCGCCGACGCCGACCAGCCCCGGTTCCTGTCGCTGCTCTACGGCGAACTGGCCCCCTTCGAGGGCGGCGTCCGCTGCACCCTCGCCTCCGCCGGCCATCCGCTGCCGCTGCTCCTCGGGCCCGGCGGCGAGGTCCGTACGGCGGCCCGGCCGCAGACCCTGCTCGGGGTGATCGAGGACGCCACGTACGTCAGCGAGAGCATCGAGCTGCGGCCCGGGGACAGCCTGCTCTGTGTCACCGACGGGGTGACCGAGCGGCGCTGCGGCTCCCGGCAGTTCGACGACGGCGACGGGCTCGCGCGGGCGCTCGCCGGGTGCGCGGGGCTGAGCGCCGAGCTGATCGCCGAGCGCATCCGGCGCCTGGTCCACGAGTTCGGCACCACCCCACCGGAGGACGACCTGGCCCTCCTGATCCTCCAGGCGGAGCCCTCCGGGCCGACCGGCCGAGCAGCACCCGGCCGGCCCCGGCGCCGATGAGCCGGTCCGCTCCTGGCCGGTCCGGGCCGGGTGACCGGGGCGGTCGTGGACCGCTCCGGGCCGTACGGCCGGTTCCGGTCCGGGCGCCCGACCCGCCCACGGCCGACCCCGCGCCGAGCGGCCGGGCGTACGGGCTGCTCCGGGCGTACGGGCCGTTCCGGGCGGGCTGACTCCGGGTCGGGGGCCGACCCGCCCACGGCCGGCCCCGCGCCGAGCGGCCGGGCGTACGGGCTGCTCCGGGCGTACGGGCCGCTCCGGGAGGGCTGACTCCGGGTCGGGGGCCGATCCGCTCACCGTCGGCCCCGCGCCGAGCGGCCGGGGCGCGCGGGTCGGCTCCGGGGCGGGGAACCGGGTGGGTCGCGGATCGTCGGATCGTTCAGGGCTCGGTGACCGGGGCGTGCGCGGTCTGCTCCGGGCCGGGTGATCCGCCGCCGCGCAGGGGGGCGCCGGGCGGGCGGGACAGGTGGTGGTGGGTGTGCGGGACAATGGGGGACATGCCTTCCGCACTCCCCGACGGTGAGCCCGTGCCCGGCGACGGTGCGCTGCCCGCGTCCGCGCTCGCCGGGTCCGCCGACCGGCCCCTCGGCTTCTACCTGCACGTCCCCTACTGCGCGACCCGCTGCGGCTACTGCGACTTCAACACGTACACCGCCACCGAGCTGCGCGGCACCGGCGGCGTGCTCGCCTCCCGCGACAACTACGCGGACACCCTCGCCGACGAGGTCCGGCTCGCCCGCAAGGTGCTGGGCGACGACCCGCGCGAGGTCCGCACGGTGTTCGTCGGGGGCGGCACGCCCACCCTGCTGGCCGCCGCCGACCTGGTGCGGATGCTGGGGACGATCAGGGACGAGTTCGGCCTCGCGGCCGACGCGGAGGTCACCACCGAGGCCAACCCGGAGTCCGTCGACCCGGCCTACCTCGCCGAGCTGCGCGAGGGCGGCTTCAACCGGATCTCCTTCGGCATGCAGAGCGCCAGGCGCCACGTGCTGGACGTCCTGGACCGCACCCACACCCCCGGCCGCCCGGAGGCATGCGTCGCCGAGGCGCGGGCGGCGGGCTTCGAGCACGTCAACCTCGACCTGATCTACGGCACGCCCGGCGAGTCCGACGACGACTGGCGGGCCTCCCTGGACGCGGCGCTCGGCGCGGGCCCCGACCACGTCAGCGCCTACGCGCTCATCGTGGAGGAGGGCACCCGGCTCGCCCGCCGCATCCGCCGGGGTGAGGTCCCCATGACCGACGACGACGTCCACGCGGACCGCTACCTGATCGCGGACGAGGTGCTGTCGGCGGCGGGCTTCGAGTGGTACGAGGTCTCCAACTGGGCCACCTCGCGGGCCGCCCGCTGTCTGCACAACGAGCTGTACTGGCGCGGCGCCGACTGGTGGGGCGCGGGCCCCGGCGCCCACTCCCACGTCGGCGGGGTGCGCTGGTGGAACGCGAAGCACCCGGGGGCGTACGCGGCGGCGCTCGCGGCGGGCCGCACCCCGGGCGCGGGCCGTGAGGTCCTGACCGACGAGGACCGCAGGGTGGAGCGCGTGCTGCTGGAGCTGCGGCTCCGGGAGGGCGTCCCGCTGTCGCTGCTGCGCCCGGCGGGCCGCACGGCCGCCCACCGCTTCCTGGACGAGGGCCTGCTGGCGCCCGGCGCCTACGACGAGGGACACGCGGTGCTGACCCTGCGCGGCCGGCTGCTGGCGGACGCGGTGGTCAGGGACCTGGTGGACTGACGGTCAGGAGTCCGCCCCGGGCACCGTCACATGGTCGATCAGCCGCTCCACGCACCCCAGCAGCTCCGGCTCCAGGTCCTTGTAGGAGCGGACCCGGGACAGGATCGCCTGCCAGGCCGCGCCGGTGTTGTCCGGCCAGCCCAGCGCCCGGCACACCCCCGTCTTCCAGTCCTGGCCGCGGGGGACGCGCGGCCACTCGGCGATCCCCAGGGCCGACGGCTTCACCGCCTCCCAGACGTCGACGTACGGGTGGCCCACCACCAGGGCGTGCTCGTCGGTCACCGACTGCGCGATCCGCCACTCCTTGCTGCCCGGCACCAGGTGGTCCACCAGCACGCCCAGCCGGGCGTCGGGGCCCGGGGCGAAGTCGGCCACGATCGCCGGCAGGTCGTCCACGCCCTCCAGGTACTCCACGACCACGCCCTCGATGCGCAGGTCGTCGCCCCACACCTTCTCGACCAGCTCGGCGTCGTGGCGGCCCTCGACGTAGATCCGCCCGGCCCGTGCCACCCGCGCGCGGGCCCCGGGCACGGCCACCGAACCGGAGGCGGTGCGGGTGGGACGTCCGGGCGCCGCCGACGGCCGTACGAGCGTGACGGGGCGGCCCTCCAGCAGGAAGCCGCCCGGCCCGAGCGGGAACACACGGTGCTTGCCGAAACGGTCCTCCAGGGTCACCGTGCCCGCCTCGCAGCGGATCACCGCCCCGCAGAAGCCGGTCCCGGGCTCCTCCACCACCAGCCCCGGCTCGGCCGCGACCTCCGGCACGTGCTTCGGCTTCTTCCACGGCGGAGTCAGGTCGGGCGAGTACTGGCGCATTCGCCCGACGATAGGAGAAGCGCCCCGCGCCCACTCACGACACGCCGAAACGCGCGGCCAGGGCGTCGCGTTGGGCCCGTACGAACCCGGCGTCGACCACCGCTCCGTGACCGGGCACGTACAGCGCGTCCTCGCCGCCGAGGGCGAGCAGCCGGTCCAGCGCCGCCGGCCACCGCGAGGGCACCGCGTCGGGGCCGGCCTGCGGTTCGCCGGACTCCTCGACCAGGTCGCCGCAGAAGACCACCTCCCGCTCGCCCGGCACCAGCACCGCCAGGTCGTGCGCCGTGTGCCCCGGGCCCACGTTCGCCAGCAGCGCCTGCCGGCCGTCGCCCAGGTCGAGCGTCCACTCGCCCGAGACCGGATGGCGGGGCGGGGCCAGCGCGGCCACCGCCGCCTCGGCGAGCGCCGCGTCCAGCCCCTCGGCCAGCGCGTCCCGCAGCAGCGCGGCGCGCTCGTACGCGAACACCCCGGCCACGCCCACCGCCGCGTACACCTCGGCCTCCGGGAACGCCGCCGCACCGAGGACATGGTCGAAGTGGGGATGGGTGAGCGCGAGATGGGTCACATCCCGGCCCGTGAGCTGCCGCACCTGCGCGCGCAGTCGGGCGCCCTCCGCCAGGCTCGATCCGGAGTCCACCAACAGGGCCGTGCCCGCGCCGAGGACCAGCCCCACCGTGCAGTCCCACCCCGGCAGTCGGCACCGTGCGACCCTGTCGGTCAGCCGCTCCCAGCGGGCCGCTTCCCATGTCACCGTCATGCACCGACGCTACGCGCTCCGCAGGCGGTGCCGCGACGGCCGTCCGCCGTCCGCGGCACCGCCGGGGCCGGTCGCGCGCACGCGGCGGAGCCGCACAGCGGCACCGTCCCGCGCGCCTTCGGGGCGCTGTCGTCCGGCTTGAGCCTTGCCCCCGGCGTACCCCACGGCCGTACACTGGCCGGAGAAGGCTGGCACTCGACGGTTCAGAGTGCCAGGAAAGGCGCCAAGGGGACGACTTCTGGAGGTGTGCGCGGTGCTGAGTGAACGCAGGCTCCAGGTATTGCGCGCCATCGTCCAGGACTACGTCGGCACCGAGGAGCCGGTGGGCTCCAAGGCGCTCACCGAGCGGCACAACCTCGGTGTGTCCCCGGCGACGGTCCGCAACGACATGGCCGCCCTGGAGGACGAGGGGTTCATCGCGCAGCCGCACACCAGCGCGGGGCGCATCCCCACCGACAAGGGTTACCGGCTGTTCGTCGACAAGCTCGCCGGCGTCAAGCCGATGACGGGACCCGAGCGGCGCGCGATCCAGAACTTCCTCGACGGCGCCGTCGACCTCGACGACGTCGTGGCGCGTACGGTACGGCTGCTCGCGCAGCTCACCCGGCAGGTCGCCGTCGTGCAGTACCCCTCCCTGACCCGCTCGACCGTGCGGCACGTGGAGCTGCTCTCGCTCGCGCCCGCGCGCCTGATGCTCGTGCTGATCACGGACACGGGCCGGGTCGAGCAGCGGATGGTGGACTGCCCGGCGCCCTTCGGGGAGACGTCGCTCGCGGACCTGCGGGCCCGTCTCAACAGCAGGGTCGCCGGCCGGCGCTTCTCGGACGTGCCCCGTCTGGTGGAGGACCTGCCGGACGCGTTCGAGGCCGAGGACCGCGGCACGGTCTCGACGGTGCTCTCCACCCTGCTGGAGACACTGGTCGAGGAGAACGAGGAGCGGCTGATGATCGGCGGCACCGCCAATCTCACCCGCTTCGGACATGACTTCCCCCTCACGATCCGGCCCGTCCTGGAGGCGTTGGAGGAGCACGTGGTGCTCCTCAAGCTGCTGGGCGAGGCCGGCGATTCGGGCGTGACCGTGCGGATCGGTCACGAGAACGCCTATGAGGGACTCAACTCCACGTCCGTGGTGTCGGTCGGCTACGGTTCGGGCGGCGAGGCAGTCGCCAAGCTCGGCGTGGTCGGACCGACCCGCATGGATTACCCGGGAACGATGGGAGCGGTACGCGCAGTGGCACGGTACGTCGGACAGATCCTGGCGGAGTCGTAAGTGGCCACGGACTACTACGCCGTTCTCGGCGTGCGCCGCGACGCGTCGCAGGATGAGATCAAGAAGGCCTTCAGGCGACTCGCGCGCGAGCTTCACCCGGACGTGAATCCGGACCCGAAGACGCAGGAGCGCTTCAAGGAGATCAACGCCGCCTACGAGGTCCTGTCGGACCCGCAGAAGAAACAGGTCTACGACCTCGGCGGCGACCCGCTCTCCCAGTCCGGCGGCGGAGGCGCGGGCGGCTTCGGGGCGGGCGGCTTCGGCAACTTCTCCGACATCATGGACGCGTTCTTCGGCACGGCGTCGCAGCGCGGGCCGCGCTCGCGCACCCGCCGGGGCCAGGACGCCATGATCCGGATCGAGGTCGAGCTGGACGAGGCGGCCTTCGGCACCACGAAGGACATCCAGGTCGACACGGCCGTCGTCTGCAACACCTGCAACGGCGAGGGCGCCGCGCCCGGCACCAGCGCGCAGACCTGTGACATGTGCCGGGGCCGCGGTGAGGTCTCGCAGGTCACCCGATCCTTCCTGGGCCAGGTCATGACCTCCCGGCCCTGCCCCCAGTGCCAGGGCTTCGGCACGGTCGTCCCGACCCCGTGCCCCGAGTGCGCGGGCGACGGCCGGGTGCGCTCGCGGCGGACGCTGACCGTCAAGATCCCGGCCGGCGTCGACAACGGCACGCGCATCCAGCTGGCCGGCGAGGGCGAGGTCGGTCCGGGCGGCGGTCCCGCGGGCGATCTGTACGTCGAGATCCACGAGCTGCCGCACAGCACCTTCCAGCGGCGCGGCGACGACCTGCACTGCACGGTGACGATCCCGATGACGGCGGGCTCGCTCGGTACGAAGGTGCCGCTGGAGACCCTGGACGGCATGGAGGAGATCGACATCCGTCCGGGCACCCAGTCCGGCCAGTCGATCCCGCTGCACGGCCGGGGCGTCACGCATCTGCGCGGCGGCGGCCGGGGCGACCTGATCGTCCACGTCGAGGTCCAGACGCCGACCAAGCTCGACCCCGAACAGGAACGCGTCCTGCGCGAACTGGCCAAGCTCCGCGGCGAGGAACGCCCCCAGGGCCAGTTCCAGCCGGGTCAGCAGGGTCTGTTCTCCCGGCTGAAGGACGCTTTCAACGGTCGCTGAGCCGAGCCGCGCCCCCGACGGTCGCCGACCTCCTTGCCAGGGGCCTATGCCAAGGGAAGGGTGGGTTCGGAGTTGTTCGGAGGACGTGACAACATGCCGTCATGTCCTCCGCGCTGACCGATCTCTTCCCACATCCGATCGTGCAGGCCCCGATGGCGGGCGGCGTCTCCCTGCCGCAGCTCGCCGCCGCCGTCTCCGAGGCGGGCGGTCTGGGGTTCCTCGCCGCCGGGTACAAGACCGCCGACGGCATGTACCAGGAGATCAAGCAGCTGCGGGGGCTGACCGGTAGGCCGTTCGGCGTGAACCTCTTCATGCCGCAGTCCGAGCAGGCCGACCCCGCCGCCGTGGAGGTCTACTCCCACCAGCTCGCAGGCGAGGCCGCCTGGTACGAGACGGAGCTCGGCGACCCGGACAGCGGCCGCGACGACGGCTACGACGCCAAGCTCGCCGTCCTCGTCGACGACCCGGTGCCGGTCGTCTCCTTCCACTTCGGCGTCCCGACCCGCGAGGTCGTCGACTCCCTGCACCGCGTCGGCACCTTCACCCTGGTCACCGCGACCACCGCCGAGGAGGCCCTCGCCGTGCAGCGCTCCGGCGCCGACGCGGTGATCGCCCAGGGCGCGGAGGCCGGCGGCCACCAGGGCACCCACCGCGACATCGCCGAGAACGACGGCTCCTCCGTCGGCCTGCTCTCCCTCGTCGCGCAGATCCGCGAGACCGTGGAGATCCCGGTCGTCGCCGCCGGCGGCATCATGCGCGGCGGCCAGATCGCCGCCGTCCTCGCGGCCGGCGCGAGCGCCGCCCAGCTCGGCACCGCGTTCCTCGCCACCCCCGAGTCCGGTGCCGCCGCCGCGCACAAGGACGCGCTGACCAACCCGCTGTTCACGCGGACGGCACTCACCCGCGCCTTCTCCGGGCGGCCCGCGCGCGGCCTGGTCAACCGCTTCATGCGCGAGCACGGCCCGTACGCCCCCGCCGCCTACCCCGAGGTCCACCACCTGACCTCCCCGCTGCGCAAGGCCGCCGCCAAGGGCGGCGACGCGCAGGGCATGGCGCTGTGGGCGGGACAGGGGCACCGCATGGCCCGCGACCTGCCCGCCGCACGGCTGGTGGAGGTCCTGACCGCCGAACTCGCCGAGGCGCGCGCCGTCCTCGCCGCCGAGGGCGCCCGGTGACGGCGCCGGTCTTCGTCGTCGAGCACTTCCGCGCGGACAGCGGCGGCCGCTACGTCCTGGACGGACCCGAAGGACGGCACGCGGTCTCCGTGAAGCGCCTCCAGGCGGGGGAGGAGGTCGTCCTCACGGACGGCGCCGGACGCTACGCGGTGTGCGACGTGCTCGG
The DNA here is from genome assembly GCF_040638185.1 of Streptomyces sp. NPDC026672. Lineage (NCBI taxonomy): Bacteria > Bacillati > Actinomycetota > Actinomycetes > Kitasatosporales > Streptomycetaceae > Streptomyces > Streptomyces sp. NPDC026672. Next base: position 54,841 of record NZ_JBEZXS010000010.1, on the reverse strand, counting down.
CACCGAGGGCAAGGACCGGCTGGTGGTGCACATGGCCCCGGTGGAGGAGGAGCCGGAGCGGGCACCCCGGATCACCGTCGTCCAGGCGCTGCCCAAGGGCGACCGGGGCGAGCTGGCCGTCGAGACCATGACCGAGGTCGGCGTCGACGCGATCGTGCCGTGGCAGGCCGCCCGCTGCATCACCCAGTGGAAGGGCGAGCGCGGACTCAAGGCGCTCGGCAAGTGGCGGGCCACCGCCCGCGAGGCCGGCAAGCAGTCCCGCCGGGTGCGCTTCCCGGAGGTCGCGGACGCGGCCACGGGCAAGCAGGTCGCCGCCCTCCTCGCCCGGGCCGACTTCGCCGCCGTGCTCCACGAGAGCGGCACCGCCCCGCTCGCCACCGCCGAACTCCCCGCCGAGGGCGAGATCGTGCTCGTCGTCGGCCCCGAAGGCGGCGTCTCCCCCGAGGAGTTGGCACTGTTCGAGGAGGCGGGCGCACGGGCGTACGTCCTCGGGCCGACCGTGCTGCGCACCTCCACCGCCGGGACCGCGGCGGCGGCCCTGCTCCTCGGACGCACCGGCCGCTGGTCCTGAACCCCGGCCCGCGGCCGGGTCCCCCTTCCGTGACGTGCGCGAACACATGAGTGGTCGTCGGCGCCCTACCGCCCCATCCGCGGCGGTGGCAGGCTGCCGTCCATGGGGGTGTTGAGGTCGGTCCGGCACAGGGGCCCCGGAACGCGCGGGACGCGCGGGACGCGGGCGGTGGCCTTCGCGGGCCTCGCGGCGCTGGCCGTGGGCGGCGCCGTGGCGTGCGACCCGGGCGGCCTGAGCACGGCGACCGTCTCCTACACCACCGACCGGACCGCGACCGCCGAACTCCAGCGCCGGCACGTCGGCGTGCGCTGGCTGACCTGCACCGGCGACTACGGCGACCGGTCCGGGGCCTCCGGCGGACCGGCGCCCTCGGCCACCGGGACCACCACCACCGTCGTCGCCGTCGACTGCCAGGGCCGCACCACCGACGACCGGAGGATCACCGTCACCGGCCGGGTGACCCGGGCCGTGGGCGGCGCCTGCGTGCGCGGCGATCTGGTCGCCGCGGTGGACGGGGACCAGGTCTTCCGCGTCGACGGACTCGGCGACTGCGGCGCAGCTCCCAGCGCGGTGGGGACCCCGCCCGCGGGCGGCGGGGTGCCGCGGCCCGGACCGACGGTCACCGTCACCGTCACCCGGACCATCTGGTGCGTGGGCGACCCCAGTTGCGGGCCCGTGGAAGGCAAGTGATCGCAGGGGTGTCCGCCGAGGTCGCGCCATGCTTAAGGTGATCGGGTGACTGAGTCCACATCGGCGGGTTCCGCGCATTCGACCACATCGACGCCTTCAACAGCTTCTTCCTCGTATGTCCGATTCCCCCATCTCCGGGGCGACCTGGTCGCCTTCACCGCCGAGGACGACGTCTGGCTCGCCCCCCTCGACGGCGGCCGGGCCTGGCGGGTCAGCGCCGACAACGTGCCGGTGACCCTGCCGCGCATCTCGCCCGACGGCACCACCGTCGCCTGGACCTCCACCCGCGACGGCGCTCCCGAGGTGCACGTCGCCCCGGTGGCCGGCGGCCCCGCCGACCGCCTCACCCACTGGGGGAGTTGGCGCACCCAGGTGCGCGGCTGGACCCCCGACGGCAAGGTCCTCGCGATCAGCACCCAGGGCCAGGCCAGCCTGCGCCGCAGCTGGGCGCGGGCCGTCCCGCTCGACGGCGGACCGGCCGACACCCTGCCCTACGGGCCCGTCGGCGACGTCGCGTTCGGCCCGGCCACCGTGCTGCTGTCCGCGCCGATGGGCCGCGAGGCCGCCTGGTGGAAGCGCTACCGGGGCGGCACCGCGGGCAAGTTGTGGATCGACCGGGAGGGCGACGGCGAGTTCGTCCGGCTGCACCAGGACCTCGACGGCAACCTGGAGTTCCCGCTGTGGGTGGGCGAGCGCGTCGGGTTCCTCTCCGACCACGAGGGCACCGGCGCCCTCTACTCCTCCCTCGCCGACGGCTCCGACCTGCGCCGCCACACGCCCCTCGACGGCTTCTACGCCCGCCACGCCGCCACCGACGGACAGCGTGTCGTCTACGTCGCCGGCGGTGAACTCCGGCTGCTCGACGACCTGGAGGGCGCCGAGCCCAGGCGGCTCGACGTGCGGCTCGGCGGACCGCGCCTCGACCTGCGGCCGTACCCGCTGAAGGCGTCCCGCTGGTTCGGCGAGGCGTCCCCCGACCACACCGCGCGCGGCAGCGCGGTCGTCGTGCGCGGCGCCGTCCACTGGGTCACCCACCGCGCCGGCCCCGCCCGCGCCCTGTCCGCCCGGCCCGGCGTACGGGCCCGGCTGCCGCGCGCCTTCCGCGCCGAGGGCGAGGAGTGGGCGGTGTGGGTGACCGACGCCGAGGGCGAGGACGCCCTGGAGTTCGCCCCCGCCACCGGCCCGGTCCCCGGCGCCATCCCGCGCCGGCTCGCCGCCGGACAGCTCGGCCGGGTCCTGGAGCTGGCCATGTCGCCCGACGGCAGCCGGGCCGCGGTCGCCTCGCACGACGGACGGCTGCTGCTCGTCGAGCGGGAGACCGGCGAGGTCCGCGAGGTCGACCGCAGCGCCGACGGCGACGTGTCCGGGCTCGCCTTCTCGCCCGACTCGGCCTGGCTCGCCTGGTCCCACCCCGGCCCGCGCCCCCTGTCCCAGCTGCGCATCGCCCACACCACCGACCTGTCGGTCACCGAGGCGACCCCGCTGCGCTTCCAGGACTACGCGCCCGCCTTCACCCAGGACGGCAAGCACCTCGCGTTCCTGTCGACCCGCTCCTTCGACCCGGTCTACGACGAGCACGTCTTCGACCTGGCCTTCGTGGTCGGCGACCGCCCGCACCTGATCACGCTGGCCGCGACCACGCCCTCCCCGTTCGGCCCGCAGCGGCACGGCCGGCCCTTCGAGACCCCCGACCGCGACGAGACGCCCGACAGCGAGGGCACCCCGGTCACCCGCATCGACCTGGAGGGCCTGGCCGACCGCATCGTGCCGTTCCCCGTCGAGGCCGGCCGCTACTCCAACCTGCGGGCCGCGAAGGACGGCGTGCTCTGGCTCAGGCACCCCGTGCAGGGTGTCCTCGGCGCGTCCCGGGCCACCCCCGACGACCCCGACCCCAAGACCGAGCTGGAGCGCTACGACCTCGCCCAGCACCGCCTGGAGCACCTGGCCGCCGACGCCGACCACTTCGAGGTCAGCGGCGACGGCAAACGCGTCCTGCTGTGGGCGGACGACCGGCTGCGGCTCGTGCCGAGCGACCGGCGGACCGGGTCCGACGACGACGGCGACACCAGCGTCGGCGTCGACCTCTCCCGCATCCGGCAGACCGTCGACCCGGCCGCCGAGTGGCGGCAGATGTTCGACGAGACCGGCCGGATCATGCGCGACCAGTTCTGGCGGCCCGACCTCAGCGGCGTCGACTGGCAGGGCGTCCTCGACCGCTACCGTCCCGTCCTCGACCGGATCGCCACCCACGACGACCTCGTGGACCTCCTGTGGGAGGTGCAGGGCGAACTCGGCACCTCCCACGCCTATGTCACCCCGCGCGGCGGCTTCGGCTCCGGCGCCCGCCAGGGGCTGCTCGGCGCCGACATCTCCCGCCACCGGGACGGCAGTTGGCGCATCGACCGGATCCTGCCCTCGGAGACCTCCGACCCGGCCGCCCGCGCCCCCCTCGCCGCGCCCGGTGTCGCGGTGCGCGCCGGGGACACGATCGTCGCCGTCGGCGGCCACCCCGTCCAACCGGTGACCGGACCCGCGCCCCTGCTGGTCGGCACCGCCGGACGCGCCGTCGAGCTGACGATCTCACCGGCCGGCGGCGGCGACCTCAGGTACGCGGTGGTCGTCCCGATCGCCGACGAGGAGCCGCTGCGCTACCACGACTGGGTCGCCGGCCGGCGCGCCTACGTCCACGAGCGCTCCGGCGGGCGGCTCGGCTACCTCCACGTGCCCGACATGCAGGCCCCCGGCTGGGCGCAGATCCACCGTGACCTGCGGGTCGAGGTGGTCCGCGAGGGGCTGGTGGTCGACGTGCGCGAGAACCGGGGCGGGCACACCTCCCAACTCGTCGTGGAGAAGCTGGCCCGGCGGATCGTCGGCTGGGTGCTGCCGCGCGGGCTGCGGCCGTACAGCTATCCGCAGGACGCGCCCCGCGGGCCGGTGGTGGCCGTCGCCAACGAGTTCTCCGGGTCGGACGGCGACATCGTCAACGCGGCGATCCGCGCCCTCGGCATCGGGCCCGTCGTCGGCACCCGCACCTGGGGCGGTGTCGTCGGCATCGACAGCCGTTACCGCCTGGTCGACGGCACCCTGGTCACCCAGCCCAAGTACGCCTTCTGGCTGGAGGGTTACGACTGGGGCGTGGAGAACCACGGCGTGGACCCGGACGTCGAGGTGTTCCAGCGCCCCCAGGACTGGGCGGCCGGCCGCGACCCCCAGCTGGACGAGGCGATCCGGCTGGCCCTGGAGTCCCTGGAGGAGCGGCCCGCGAAGACACCGCCGGGTCTGCCGACCTGACGACGCTACGATGCCCGGGACGCGATCGATCTCTCGGAGGGAACGGTATGGCCGGGGAGCCGCAGGACGACTGCCTGTTCTGCAAGATCGTCGGGGGACACGTCCCGGCGACGATCATCCGTGAGACGGACACGACGGTCGCGTTCCGGGACATCAACCCCCAGGCGCCCACGCACGTCCTGGTGATCCCGAAGGTCCACTACGAGAACGCCGCCCTGCTCGCCGCCGCCGAACCGGCCGTCGCCGCGGACCTGCTGCGCGAGACCCAGGCCGTCGCCGACGACGAGAAGCTGGACAGCTACCGTGTCGTCCTGAATACCGGCAGCGGCGCCGGCCAGACCGTCTGGCACGCCCACGCGCACGTCCTCGGCGGGCGCGGCCTCCACTGGCCCCCCGGATAGGTCGCCGTGTCCGTCCGTGAACTGGTGGTGCTCGGCACCGCCAGCCAGGTCCCGACCCGGCACCGCAACCACAACGGCTATCTGCTGCGCTGGGACGGCGAGGGCCTGCTGTTCGACCCCGGCGAGGGCACCCAGCGCCAGATGCTGCGCGCCGGGGTCGCCGCCCACGACCTCAACCGGATCTGCGTCACGCACTTCCACGGGGACCACTCGCTGGGCCTGGCCGGGGTGATCCAGCGGATCAACCTCGACCAGGTCCCGCACCCGGTCACCGCCCATTACCCGCGCTCGGGGCAGCGCTTCTTCGACCGGCTGCGGTACGCCACCGCCTACCGGGAGACCGTCGGGGTCACCGAGGCCCCGGTGGACGCCGACGGCGACCTGGTGACGGGCCCGCCGTACACGCTCGGGGCCCACCGGCTCTCGCACCCCGTGGAGTCCTACGGCTACCGGCTCGTCGAACCCGACGGGCGCCGCATGCTGCCCGAACGGCTCGCCGCGCACGGCATCACGGGGCCCGACGTGGGACGGCTCCAGCGCGAGGGCGCGCTGCGCGGGGTGACGTTGGAGGAGGTCAGCGAGGTGCGGCGCGGGCAGCGGTTCGCGTTCGTCATGGACACCCGGCTGTGCGAGGGCGTGCACGCACTGGCCGAGGGATGCGACCTGCTGGTCATCGAGTCCACGTTCCTCGACGAGGACGCCGGACTCGCCGACGAGCACGGCCATCTGACGGCCGGGCAGGCGGCGGCGGTGGCGCGGGAGGCGGGCGTGCGGCACCTGGTGCTCACCCACTTCAGCCAGCGCTACACCGACCCCGAGGAGTTCGAACGGCAGGCACGGGCCGCCGGGTTCGACGGGGAGCTGACCGTGGCGCGGGATCTGCTCCGAGTGCCGGTTCCGAAGCGCAGGTAGATCCGCCGTACGATGCTTTGATGGCGCTCCCCAAAGCTGAACTGCACCTGCACATCGAAGGCACTCTGGAGCCCGAGCTGGCGTTCGCGCTGGCCGCTCGCAACGGTGTCCAGCTGACGTACGCCGACACGGACGCGCTGCGCGAGGCGTACCGGTTCGCCGACCTCCAGTCCTTCCTGGACCTCTACTACGAGCTGATGGCCGTCCTGCGCACCGAGCGGGACTTCGAGGACCTCGCGAACGCGTACCTGGCCCGCGCCGCCGCGCAGGGGGTGCGGCACGCGGAGATCTTCTTCGATCCGCAGGCCCATCTGGCGCGGGGCGTGGCGATGGGCACGGTCGTGGAGGGGCTGTGGCGGGCGCTCGGCCCCAGTGAGCGGAACCACGGGGTCTCCACGCGGTTGATCATGTGCTTCCTGCGGGACGAGTCCGCGGAGTCGGCGCTGGCCACGCTGGAGGCCGCGAAGCCGTATCTGGACCGGATCGTCGGGGTGGGGCTCGACTCCGCCGAGGTGGGGCATCCGCCGGCGAAGTTCCGCGAGGTGTACGCGGCCGCGGCGGCGCTCGGGCTGCGGCGGGTGGCGCACGCGGGGGAGGAGGGGCCGCCGGAGTACGTCACCGAGGCGCTGGACGTCCTCGGGGCCGAGCGGATCGACCACGGGCTGCGCTGTCTGGAGGACCCGACGCTGGTCGAGCGGCTGGTGCGGGAGCGGGTGCCGCTGACGGTGTGTCCGCTGTCCAACGTGCGGCTGCGGGCCGTGGCCGAGCTGTCCGCGCATCCGCTGGCCGCGATGCTCGACGCGGGGCTGCTGTGCACGGTCAACTCGGACGACCCGGCGTACTTCGGGGGGTACGCGGGGGACAACTTCGACGCGGTGCGCTCGGCGCTGGGCCTTGGCGAGGAAAGGTTGCGTGAGCTGGCGCGGAATTCCTTCCTGGCGGCGTTCCTTGACGACGACGAGGAGCTGCGCCGCCGCTACCTCGCGGAGGTCGCCGCGTATTCGTTCCACTAGGTCTGCCGGGTCGGTGTCGGTGCCCGGTGTTGCTCCGCCCGTCCGGGGGCTGCCGCCCCCGGGCCCCCGCTTCGGCCTCCGGCCTCGTCCTCAAACGCCGGACGGGCTGGGAGTGTTGCGGCCGGGCTGGAGAGCTTCGGTGGCCTGGAGAACCTCCGGCGACCGCATGACCTCCGGCGACCGTACGATCTCCGTCTGCTGGAAGACTTCCGTCGGCTGGAAGACCTCCGTCGTGCGGGGGGTGCGGGCCACCAGGGTCATGGGGATGGCCACCAGGAGGAGGGCCGCGGCGAGGATCAGGCCCATCGTCGGGAAGCCCGCCCAGGTCGCCAGGGCGCTGCCCGTGAGGGGGCCCGCGGCCGTGCCGAGGGAGGAGGCCGAGCCGACGAAGACCGCCCAGCGGCCGCGTGGGTCCAGGGAGGCGGCGAGGCCGAGCAGGTAGGAGAGCACGATCGGGTACAGCGTGTTCCAGGCGATCTCGCCCGTGGCGAACGTCCGCAGGTCGTCGGCGCCCGCGCTGAGCGCCACGCACACCGCGATGAGCACCGTGCCGATGCCGATGGGCGCCGCCCGGCCGAGCCGGGTGCCGAGCGCCCCGGCGCCCACCACCCCGACCAGCCCCGCGCCGAGCGCGATCGCGAAGACCGCGCCGACCGTGACCTCGGTCAGCCGCGCCTGGCCGAGGCCGATGCGGCCGCTGACGCCCCACAGCGCGTTCTGCACGAGCGACCAGCACGGCATGGCGGCGGCCAGGAGCAGCCCGGCCCGGCGGTGCGGCAGCGGGGCGCCGACCTGTTCCCGGATGCGCGGGGCGGCCGTACGGCCGGGCAGCCGGGACGTCGGCGGCCAGACGGCCGCCGCGGTCAGGGCGAGCGCGGCGAGCGGCTGTCCGTGGCCCGCGCCGAGGTGCGGGATCGTCAGGTAGAAGGCGCCGGCGAGTGCGGAGACGCCGAGCAGGCCGAGGGTGGCGGTGCGGTGCGGGTCGCGCTGCGCGGCGATGCCGGACGCGGCGACCGCGGTGATCGTCCCGGAGCCGAAGCCGCCGAGCATCGCGCCGGCGACGACGGCCGGTACGGAGGCGGTGAGCGCGGCGCCGCCGTAGCCGAGGACGGCGAGCAGCAGGCCGGCGCGGGCGAGGGCGCGCGCCCCGACGCGGTCGACGCGTGAGGCGAGGAGGAAGCCGGCCGCGGCCGAGCTCAGCAGCAGCGCGCTGCCGACGGCGCCCGCCTCGGTGGCGGACAGCGGCAGACCGGCGTCGAGGCGGCCGACGGTAGTCGGCAGCAGATAGGGGGCGAGGTACCCGGCCGTGAAGAGGGCGAGCAGGGGCCAGGGCAGGGTGCGGGGGGCGGACACGGGCGTTCCCAGGGCAAACGAAAGGAGCGGCTCGAAAAGGGGGGGAGGCGCCGACCGTCGACGGACAGGAACGCGCGGGCAATTTGTATCAAGCACGCGGTGCCGGAAAAAGAGCGGCCGATGTGATCTGGATCACTCTTTGTTTGGGACGGGGAACCCCGGGTAGCTGCCCTGATTTTAGCGTCGGGCACCTCGCCGGGGTGGCGTTGACGCCCTCAGGTTCAGCTACCTAATCTTTGTCTTCATACGTGGATGACATCTGGATGGAAAGATGTCGGACCCGACGTCGTAGGAGCCCCTGTGAACCTCGCCATCACCGACGTACGGCTGACACCGATCCTGGTCGCCGATCCGCCGCTGCTGAACACCCAGGGCGTCCACCAGCCGTGCACCCCCCGGCTGATCGTGGAGGTGGAGACGGCCGACGGGACCACCGGGGTCGGCGAGACCTACGGCGACACCAAGTACCTGGAACTCGCCCGGCCGTTCGCCGGGCGGCTGACGGGGCGCCAGGTGACCGACCTCAACGGGCTGTTCACACTCGCGGACGAGGTCGCCGTGGACGCCTCACGGGTGTCCGACGCCGTCGACGTGGGCGGGCTGCGCGGCGTCCAGACCGCCGACAAGCTGCGGCTGTCCGTCGTCTCCGCCTTCGAGGTCGCCTGCCTCGACGCCCTCGGCAAGGCCCTCGGCCTGCCCGTGCACGCCCTGCTCGGCGGCAAGGTCCGCGACAGCGTCGAGTACAGCGCCTACCTCTTCTACAAGTACGGCGGCGACGACTGGGGCGCGGCCCTCGACCCGGCCGGAGTCGTCGCGCAGGCACGGAAGTTCACCGAGCGCCACGGCTTCACCTCGTTCAAGCTCAAGGGCGGCGTCTTCCCGCCCGACGAGGAGATCGCCGCCGTACGCGCCCTCGCCGAGGCGTTCCCCGGACACCCCCTGCGCCTCGACCCCAACGGCGCCTGGTCGGTGGAGACCTCGATCAAGGTCGCCGAGGAGCTCGGGGACGTCCTCGAATACCTGGAGGACCCCGCCCTCGGCACCCCCGCCATGGCCGAGGTCGCCGCCGCGACCGGGGTGCCCCTCGCCACCAACATGTGCGTGACCACCTTCGCGGAGATCCCGGAGGCGTTCACCCGGGGCGCCGTCCAGGTCGTCCTGTCCGACCACCACTACTGGGGCGGGCTGCGCAACACCCAGCGGCTCGCCGCCGTCTGCCGCACCTTCGGCGTCGGCGTCTCCATGCACTCCAACACCCACCTCGGAATCAGCCTCGCCGCGATGACCCATGTCGCCTCGACCGTCCCGGACCTCCACCACGCCTGCGACTCCCACTACCCCTGGCAGTCGGAGGACGTGCTCACCGAGCGCCTCGCCTTCACCGGCGGCCGGGTCACCGTGTCCGACGCCCCCGGCCTCGGCGTCGAACTCGACCGCGACCGGCTGGCGTTCCTGCACCAACGGTGGCTCGACGACTCCGGCACGCTGCGCGAGCGCGACGACGCGGCCGCCATGCGCGTCGTCGACCCCGCCTGGGTCACGCCCACCGTGCCCCGCTGGTAGACACCGGCCGGCCCCGCCCCCCGGACCCTTCCGGAGTGAGCGTCCCCGTGCTGTCCGTGACGTGGTGCACACTGGCCAGATCCGCACCACGTCAGGGAGCGCACCGTGAGCCCGTCCCCAGCGTTCGCCGGAGAGGAACCGGAGCACGCCGCCGAAACAGCCCGCTGCCAGACCCAGGTCGACCCCCTGGCCGGCCTGCGCACGGCCGCCGATCCGCCCTGCGACGTCTACCTCACCGGCACCGTCTTCCTGGACATCGTCTTCACCGGACTCGCCTCCGCCCCCGTGCGGGGCACCGAGTCCTGGGCCCGCGGCATGGGCTCAAGCCCCGGCGGCGTCGCCAACATGGCCGCCGCCCTGGCCCGCCTCGGTCTGCGCACGTCCCTCGCCGCCGCCTTCGGCGACGACCACTACGGCGAGTACTGCTGGGACGCGCTCGCCCTCGGCGAGGGCATCGACCTCACCCCCTCGCGCACCGTCCCCGGCTGGCACTCCCCGGTCACCGTCTCCATGGCGTACGAGGGCGAACGCACCATGGTCTCCCACGGCCACGAACCTCCCCCCGAGGAGCCCGCCCCCGACTGTCCGCCCCGCTCCCGCGCCGCCGTCGCCTCCCTCACCCCCGGCAGACGCGCCCCCTGGATCGCCCAGGCCGCCCGCAAGGGCGCCCGGATCTTCGCCGACGTCGGCTGGGACGACACCGGCGCCTGGGACCTGGCCGGCCTCGCCGACCTCGAACACTGCGAGGCGTTCCTGCCCAACGCCGCCGAGGCCATGCGCTACACCGGCGCCGACTCCCCGCGCGCCGCCGCCCACGCCCTCACCGAGTACGTGCCGGTGGCCGTGGTCACCCTCGGCTCCGAGGGCGCCTACGCCGTCGACCGGCGCACCGGCGAGACCGCCGAGGTCCCCGCCATCGCCGTGGAGGCCCTGGACCCCACCGGCGCGGGGGACGTGTTCGTCGCCGGCTTCGTCACCGGCACCCTGGCCGGCTGGCCGCTCGCCGACCGCCTCGCCTTCGCCGGGCTCACCGCGGCGCTGTCCGTGCAGGAGTTCGGCGGCTCGCTGTCCGCGCCCGGCTGGAGCGAGATCGGCGCCTGGTGGCGCGAGGTCCAGTCCGCGCCCGGCCAGGACCCGGCCGCGCTGCGCCGCTACGCGTTCCTGGAGCGCCTGGTCCCCGAGGAGCAGGCGCGGCCCTGGCCGCTGCGCCGCGCGGTGCCGACGATCGGCTTCCGCCGCTCGGCCTGACCGGGACCGGACCCGAACGGTCGCGAACGGGCCTCGTGGACATCGGGTTGAACATCGGACAGGCATACGGAAAAGCCCTACGGCGTTGTCAGTCCACCGTCGTACCCTTGAATCGCGAGGCCGCCCTCAGCTACGCGGCCGTGACGAGGAGGAACCGCAGGCCTTCAGCGCCGGCCCATGACTCAGACACCCACAGCTCACACCCCCGCGCAGGGGCAGGCGAGAGCACAGTTCACGGTCCCCGCCCAGCACCCGATGGTCACCGTTCTGGGATCCGGTGACTCCCTCCTGCGCGTGATCGAGAAGGCTTTCCCGGCGGCCGACATCCACGTCCGGGGCAATGAGGTCAGCGCCGTCGGCGACCCCGGTGAGGTCGCCCTCGTCCAGCGCCTGTTCGACGAGATGATGCTGGTGCTGCGCACAGGGCAGCCGATGACGGAGGACGCAGTGGAACGCTCGATCGCCATGCTGCGCGCGAGCGAGAACGGGGAGGGCCCGGAGGAGACCCCGGCCCAGGTGCTCACACAGAACATCCTGTCCTCGCGCGGTCGCACGATCCGCCCCAAGACCCTCAACCAGAAGCGGTACGTCGACGCGATCGACCACCACACGATCGTCTTCGGCATCGGCCCCGCCGGCACCGGCAAGACCTACCTCGCCATGGCCAAGGCGGTGCAGGCCCTCCAGTCCAAGCAGGTCAACCGCATCATCCTCACCCGCCCCGCGGTCGAGGCAGGCGAGCGCCTGGGCTTCCTGCCCGGCACGCTCTACGAGAAGATCGACCCCTATCTGCGCCCGCTGTACGACGCGCTGCACGACATGCTCGACCCCGACTCCATCCCCCGTCTGATGGCGGCCGGGACGATCGAGGTCGCGCCGCTGGCGTACATGCGCGGCCGTACGCTCAACGACGCCTTCATCATCCTGGACGAGGCCCAGAACACGAGCCCCGAGCAGATGAAGATGTTCCTCACCCGCCTCGGATTCGACTCGAAGATCGTCATCACCGGTGACGTGACCCAGGTCGACCTGCCGAACGGCACCAAGTCCGGTCTGCGGCAGGTGCAGGACATCCTGGAGGGCGTCGACGACGTCCACTTCTCCCGTCTCTCCTCCCACGATGTCGTACGGCACAAGCTGGTGGGCCGTATCGTCGACGCGTACGAGAAGTACGACAGCACGCACGGCACCGAGAACGGCGGCCACAAGGGCAGCCGGGGCAGGTCCGGGCACAAGGGGAAGTAGAGACACGGCAGCACCATGTCGATCGACGTCAACAACGAGTCCGGAACCGAGGTCGACGAGCAGGCGATCCTCGACATCGCCCGCTACGCGCTCGCGCGGATGCGCATCCACCCGCTCTCCGAGCTCTCGGTGATCGTCGTGGACGCCGACGCCATGGAGCAGCTGCACATCCAGTGGATGGACCTGCCGGGGCCCACCGATGTCATGTCCTTCCCGATGGACGAGCTGCGCCCGCCGGCCAAGGACGACGACGAGCCCCCGCAGGGACTCCTCGGCGACATCGTGCTGTGCCCCGAGGTCGCCGCCAAGCAGGGGGCCGAGGCGCCCACGCAGCACACCATGGACGAGGAGCTCCAACTGCTCACCGTCCACGGTGTGCTGCACCTGCTGGGCTACGACCACGAGGAACCGGACGAGAAGGCCGAGATGTTCGGCCTCCAGGCGGCCATCGTGGACGGCTGGCGCGCGGAGAAGGGCCTCACCGGCCCCTCCCCGGCGCCGACGGTCTCGTAGGGCGGGCCGGCCCCGGATGAGTCCCCAGATCGTCGTCGGCGCGATCGCCCTCGTCGTCGTGGCCTGGCTGGCCGCCTGCGCCGAGGCCGCCCTCGCCCGCGTCTCCAGCTTCCGTGCCGAGGAGGCCGTCAAGTCCGGCCGCCGCGGCAGCGCCAAGCTGGCCCAGGTCGCCGCCGACCCCACCCGCTACCTCAACGTCGCGCTGCTGGTGCGCGTCGCCTGCGAGATGGCCGCCGCCGCGCTGGTCACCTACGCCTGCCTCCAGGAGTTCTCGGACACGGCCGAGGCGCTGCTCATCGCCATCGCCGTCATGGTCCTCGTGTCGTACGTCGCCGTCGGCGTCTCGCCGCGCACCATCGGCCGCCAGCACCCGCTGAACACGGCCACGGCCGCCGCGTACGTCCTGCTGCCGCTCGCCCGGGTCATGGGCCCGATCCCGTCGCTGCTCATCCTCATCGGCAACGCGCTCACCCCCGGAAAGGGCTTCCGGCGCGGCCCGTTCGCCTCCGAGGCCGAGCTGCGGGCGCTGGTCGACCTCGCCGAGCAGGAGTCGCTGATCGAGGACGAGGAGCGCCGCATGGTGCACTCCGTCTTCGAACTCGGCGACACCCTGGTGCGCGAGGTGATGGTCCCGCGCACCGACCTCGTGGTCATCGAGCGCTACAAGACCATCCGCCAGGCGCTCACCCTCGCGCTGCGCTCCGGCTTCTCCCGCATCCCGGTGACCGGCGAGAGCGAGGACGACATCGTCGGGATGGTCTATCTGAAGGACCTGGTCCGCAAGACGCACATCAGCCGCGACGCCGAGAACGACCTGGTGTCCACGGCCATGCGGCCCGCGTTCTTCGTGCCCGACACCAAGAACGCGGGCGACCTGCTGCGTGAGATGCAGAAGGAGCGCAACCACGTCGCCGTCGTCATTGACGAGTACGGCGGCACCGCGGGCATCGTCACCATCGAGGACATCCTGGAGGAGATCGTCGGCGAGATCACCGACGAGTACGACCGGGAGCTGCCGCCCGTGCAGGACCTGGGCGACGACCGCCACCGGGTCACCGCCCGCCTCGACATCACCGACCTCGGCGAGCTGTACGGCCTGGAGGAGTACGACGACGAGGACGTGGAGACCGTCGGCGGGCTGCTCGCCAAGGCGCTCGGCCGGGTGCCCATCGCCGGGGCCTCCGCGGTCGTGGCGCTGCCCGACGGGCGCGAACTCCGGCTCACGGCGGAGGCCGCGGCGGGTCGCCGGAACAAGATCGTGACCGTCCTGGTGGAGCCGCTGGGCCGGGCCGGACCCCCGGAGGAGGAGCCCGAGTGACCCCGCAGCGGCTCCGCGCCCTCTGCCTCTCCTTCAACGCGACCGTCGAGGACTTCCCGTTCAACCCGGAGACGTCCGTCTTCAAGGTGCTGGGGAAGATGTTCGCCCTGACGAGCCTGGACGCGCGCCCGCTGACGGTGAACCTCAAGTGCGACCCGGAGGACGCGATCCGGCTGCGCGCCGAGCACGAGGGGCTGATCGTCCCCGGCTGGCACATGAACAAGCGGCACTGGAACACGGTCACCGTGGACGGAGGGCTCCCGGACCGGCTGGTGCGGGAGCTGGTGGAGGACTCCTACGACCTGGTCGTCGCCGGGCTGCCGCGCGCCGAGCGGCTGCGGCTCGACCGCCCCTGACCCGGGCGTGCGGCCCCCCGGCCGGCCGGGGGACCCGTCGCGGGGCGGCCGGGAACGTGATCCGTATGCTCGGGTCATGACCGACAGCAGCGCGCTCGACCCCGAGGACCGCAAGATCGTCACCCTGGCCCGTTCCGCGCGGGCCCGCAACGGCGTGCCCGAGGGCGCGGCCGTACGGGACGAGACGGGCCGTACCTACGTCGCCGGGACCGTCGCCCTCGACTCCCTGCGCCTGAGCGCGCTGCGGACGGCGGTGGCCATGGCCGTGGCGTCCGGCGCGACGTCCCTGGAGGCGGCGGCGGTGGTGAGCGCGGCGGAGTCCGTCCCGGACGAGGACCGCGCGGCGGTGCGCGACCTGGGCGGCCCCGCGACCCCCGTCCTGCTGGCGGCCCCGGACGGCACGGTGCACACGACCCTCGCGGCCGGCTGACCCCGGCCCGGGGCGTCGCGGGCGTCCGGTGTCAGAGGGCGTCCGGGCCCTGTTCGCCGGTGCGGACCCGGGTGACGGTGTCGACCGGGAGGGACCAGACCTTGCCGTCGCCGATCTTGCCGGTGCGCGCGGCCCCCACCACCGCGTCGATCACGTTCTCCGCGTCCGCGTCCTCCACGACGACCTCGATGCGCACCTTGGGCACCAGGTCCACCCGGTACTCGGCACCCCGGTACACCTCCGTGTGGCCGTGCTGCCTGCCGTAGCCGCTGGCCTCGGTCACGGTCAGCCCCCGCACGCCCAGTTCCTGGAGGGCGGTCTTGACCGCGTCGAGGCGGTGCGGCTTCACGACCGCGGTGATCAGCTTCATGAGGGGGAGTCGGCCTTCCGGACGGCGGGGACGGAGTGGGCGACCGGGGCGCCGTGCCCCAGGACCCCGTGATCGTAGGCCGTCTCGGCGTGCACCGTAAGGTCCAGCCCGGTGTGCTCCTGCTCCTCGCTCGCCCGGAACCCCATCACCCGGTCGATCACCTTGCCGATGCCGTACGTCACCGCGAACGCGTACGCCCCCACGGCGAGCACCGCCACCAGCTGCCGGCCGAGCTGCCCGAACCCGCCCCCGTACAGCAGCCCCTGCGCGCCGCCCGTCATCCCGCGCACCGCGAAGACGCCGATCAGCACCGTGCCGATGATCCCGCCGACCAGGTGCACCCCGACGACGTCCAGCGAGTCGTCGTAGTTCAGCCGGAACTTCCAGCTCACCGCGTACGAGCACACCACGCCCGCGGCGAGCCCCACGACCAGCGCGCCCGGCAGCGACACCGCGCCGCAGGACGGGGTGATCGCGACCAGGCCGGCGACCGCGCCGGAGGCCGCGCCCAGCGTCGTGGGGTGCCCGTCGCGCCGCTGCTCGACGAACAGCCAGCCCAGCAGCCCGGTGCAGCCGGCCGCCAGGGTGTTGAGGAAGGCGGCGGCCGCGAGACCGTTCGCGCCGAGCGCGGAGCCCGCGTTGAAGCCGAACCAGCCGAACCACAGCAGTCCGGCGCCCAGCACGACCAGCGGCAGGTTGTGCGGGCGCATCGCGTCCTTCCTGAACCCCAGCCGGGGCCCGAGGACCAGGCACAGCGCGAGCCCCGAGGCGCCCGAGGTGATCTCGACGGGCAGCCCGCCCGCGAAGTCCAGCGCACCGAGCCCGTCGAGTATCCAGCCGCCCGGCCCCCAGACCCAGTGGGCGACGGGAACGTATACGAGCAGCGCCCACACGGGCACGAACACCAGCCACGCCCCGAACTTGGCCCGGTCCGCGACCGCACCGCTGATCAGCGCCGCCGTGATGATCGCGAAGGTCAGCTGGAAGGTGGCGAACAGCAGCGTGGGGACCGTGCCGTGCAGACTGTCCGGGCCGATGCCGGACATGCCCGCGTGCCGGAGGCCGCCGAGGAGGCCGGCGCCGATGTCGTCGCCGAAGGCCAGCGAGTAGCCGCCCGCGAGCCAGACCACCGTCACCAGGGCGATCGACACGAAGCTCATCATCAGCATGTTGAGGACGCTCTTCGTGCGGACCATGCCGCCGTAGAAGAGGGCGAGCCCCGGCGTCATCAGGAGGACGAGGGCGGTGGCGGCGAGCAGCCAGGCGGTGTCGCCGGTGTCGGCCTTCGCTGCGATGAGGATCACGGGCGTCTCCAACGGTGTGGGGTCCCGTCAGAGGGTCATGGGCATCCGTTTCCGGTTGCGTACGGGTGTGTTTCCGTGACGTTTCGTTGCGTACGGGTTTCCGGAACCTCACGGCCCCGGGCGTGGTGCGGTGGGGTCTCGTGGATCAGGGACAATGAAGCCCATGAGCGTTCGTACCCCGTCATCCGACCAGCCCGCCGAGGCCGTGCACCGCGCCGGCTTCGCCTGCTTCGTGGGCCGCCCCAACGCGGGCAAGTCCACCCTCACGAACGCTCTGGTCGGGCAGAAGGTGGCGATCACGTCCAACCGGCCGCAGACCACCCGGCACACGGTGCGGGGCATCGTGCACCGCCCCGAGGCCCAGCTGATCCTGGTGGACACCCCCGGCCTGCACAAGCCGCGCACACTGCTCGGCGAGCGGCTGAACGACGTGGTGCGCACCACGTGGGCCGAGGTCGACGTGATCGGTTTCTGCCTGCCCGCCGACCAGAAGATCGGCCCCGGCGATCGGTTCATCGCCAAGGAGCTCGCGGGCATCCGCAAGACGCCCAAGGTGGCGATCGTCACCAAGACCGACCTCGTCGACTCCAAGGCGCTGGCCGAGCAGCTCATCGCGATCGACCAGCTGGGCAAGGAGCTCGGCTTCGAGTGGGCGGAGATCGTCCCGGTGTCCGCGGTCGGTGACCGGCAGGTGGACCTGCTGGCCGACCTGCTCGTCCCGCTCCTCCCGGAGGGCCCCGCGCTCTACCCGGAGGGCGACCTCACGGACGAGCCCGAGCAGGTCATGGTCGCCGAGCTGATCCGTGAGGCCGCGCTGGAGGGCGTCCGCGACGAACTGCCGCACTCCATCGCGGTGGTGGTGGAGGAGATGCTGCCGCGCGAGGACCGCCCGGCCGACCGCCCCCTGCTGGACATCCACGCCAACCTCTACATCGAGCGCCCCAGCCAGAAGGGCATCGTCATCGGCCCCCAGGGCAAGCGCCTGAAGGAGGTCGGCATCAAGTCCCGCAAGCAGATCGAGGCGCTTCTCGGCACCCCGGTCTTCCTCGACCTCCACGTCAAGGTGGCCAAGGACTGGCAGCGCGACCCGAAGCAGCTCAGGCGCCTCGGCTTCTGACCGCCCGGCGTCAGGCCCGCTGCCCCTCCAGCAGCTTCCGGAACCAGTGGTACGAGGACTTCGGGGTGCGGGTCCGGGTGGCGAAGTCGACGTGGACCAGGCCGAAGCGGCGGGTGTAGCCCTCCGCCCACTCGAAGTTGTCCAGCAGCGACCACACGAAGTAGCCGCGCACGTCCACGCCGGACTCCAGGGCCCGGTGCAGGGCCCTGACGTGGGCGTCGAGATAGGCGATCCGCTCCTGGTCGTCGAGGCCCTCGTAGGAGCAGCCGTTCTCCGTGATCACCACCGGCGGGAGACGGTCGCCGTAGCGGTCGCGGAACGTGGTGAGCAGTTCGGTCAGGCCCTCCGGGACCACCGGCCAGCCGAAGTCGGTCAGCGGGCGGTCCTCGATCTGCCGTACCGAGAAGGGGAGTTCGGCCGGCATCGTGAGCCCGCCGAACGCGGTGTCCGACTCCCGCGGGGCGCCGACCCGGGTCGGCGCGTAGTAGTTGACGCCGTACCAGTCGACCGGCTCGGCGATGGCCTCCAGGTCCTCGGCCACGTCGCCCGGCATCAGTTCGCCGAGCCCGTCCGGGTAGGCGCCGAGCAGCAGCGGCTCGGCGAACAGCCGGTTGAGCAGCAGGTCGTAGAAGCCGGCCGCCTCCAGGTCGGCGGGCTCGGACGAGGCCGGCCAGGTCGGGCCGTGGGAGTTGGCGACGCCGATGTCCCGTGCCCCGGCCGCGCGCAGCGCCCGCACCGCGAGGCCGTGCGCGAGGAGCTGGTGGTGGGCGGCCGGCAGCGCGTCGAACAGCAGTCGCTTCCCGGGCGCGTGGGCGCCGAGCGCATGGCCGAGCAGGGTGTGCTCGGCGGGCTCGTTGAGGGTGATCCATGTGCCGACGCGGTCGCCGAGCCGGTCCGCGACCTCCGTCACGTAGTCGGCGAAGCGTTCCGCGGTGTCCCGCTCCAGCCAGTCCAGCCGGGCGGGCAGGTCCCAGTGGAAGAGGGTCGGCACGGGCCGTACGCCCGCCGCGCACAGCTCGTCGACCAGCCGGTCGTAGAAGTCCAGGCCCCGCGGGGAGTTCACCCGCGGCCAGGAGACGGAGAAGCGGTACGCGTCCACGCCGAGGCCGGCCAGCAGGGCCACGTCCTCGCGGTAGCGGTGGTAGTGGTCGCAGGCCACCGCCGCCGTCGAGCCGTCCTTCACCCGGCCAGGCGCGGCGGTGAACTCGTCCCACACGGACGGCTCGCGCTCGTCGGCCGCGCCCTCGATCTGGTGCGCCGAGGTCGACACGCCCCACAGGAAACCGGCCGGGAACCGCGGCATCGTCTTGGTCGCCATGGACCGGATCATCCGCACCCGGACCGCCGTGCGTCAACGGGCCCGCGGCACAACGGAGTCGGTCCTCACGCTCCTTCCCCGAGGACCCGGGAGATCAGCGTCCGCTGCTCCTGCGTCAGCCGCGGGTCCGCCGTGTAGACGGTCCTCCCGTCCACGGTGATCTGGTAGTCGAAGCCGTCCGGCACCCCGGGGGGCGGTGTGCCCCGGCCGGCGGCGAGTGCCCGCTCGGCCAGGGCGTGCCACTCGCTCGCGTCGGGCCGCCCCGAGGTGTCCACCTCGGCACGGCGCTCGATGCCCGCGAACCCGCCCGTGCGCCTCACCTGAATCCGCATGGTTCCTGTCTAGTACGGATCGCGCGCGGCTACGAGGTGGGCACCCCGACCCGCTGCCACGCCTTCAGCACGGCCTCCAGCTCCTCGCCCTCCTGGTAGCGGGCCCGGGCGGCCGCGACCGTGAGCTTCGCGAAGTCGGCGAAGTTCGCCCGGGTCTCCAGCCCGCCGCCGGTGAGGACGTCGTACCAGATCTGCCCGGCCCGCTCCCAGGCGTTCCCGCCGAGCGCGGTCGCGGCCAGGTAGAAGGCGTGGTTGGGGATGCCGGAGTTGATGTGCACACCTCCGTTGTCCCGGCCGGTGTGCACGTAGTCGTCCATCGTCGCGGGCTGCGGGTCCTTGCCGAGGACGTCGTCGTCGTACGCCGTGCCCGGTGCCTTCATCGAGCGCAGCGCGGTGCCGGTGACGCGCGGGGCGAGCAGGCCCGCGCCGATCAGCCAGTCGGCGTCGGTCGCGGTCTGGCCCAGCGAGTACTGCTTGATCAGCGAGCCGAAGACGTCCGAGAGCGACTCGTTGAGCGCGCCGGACTGGCCGAAGTAGGTGAGGTTCGCCGTGTACTGGGTGACACCGTGGGTCAGCTCGTGGCCGATGACGTCCACCGGGATGGTGAAGTCGAGGAAGATCTCGCCGTCGCCGTCGCCGAACACCATCTGCTCGCCGTTCCAGAAGGCGTTGTCGTAGTTCTCGCCGTAGTGCACGGTGGCGTCGAGGGGGAGGCCGTCGCCGTCGATGGAGTCGCGGCCGTACGCCTTCAGATAGAGCTCGAAGGTGGCGCCGAGACCCGCGTAGGCCCGGTTGACGGTGGCGTCCCGGCCCGGTTCGGAGCCCTCCTCGCGGACCTTCTCGCCGGGCAGGTCCTCACGGTGCCCCGCGTCGTAGATCGTGCGGTGCGGGCGGTCGGCGGCGGCGTCGGCGGGCGGGGCGACGGAGGGGGCGCCGACCACGGTGGTCAGCCGGCGGCGGGTGCGCTGGTAGGCGTCGCGCTCCAGGGTGCTGCGCGCGGGGCCGGACAGTGCGGAGTCCCCGTGCTGGGCGAGCCGGTCGAGGACGTGGGGCGGCACGATGGTGCAGAAGACGGGCTGGAAGCCCCCGTGGTTGGTCATGCCCGGCACCCTTGCACCGGGTGATGGGCCTGTCACTACCCGCAACCATGATTGGTGAAATACGCGGACATTCGGCATGGGGTAGTTGCGGAGAGTGGTATAGCGCACTTTTTGTCCTATTTCCGGCCCGGGTTCCGCATACTGATACGGGCCCACGCGTCCGGCACGGCTCGGCTAGGCTGCGCAGCATCATGCGTTTCGGGCTGCTTCTCCTTAGCTGCCGCGGCGAGGGCCTGTAGTCGAGGCCGACCCCCTCCCCGCGGAGCTTGGCGTTGCGTCGTCGGCCGTCCTTCCGGACACGGGACACACCGGATCACCGGACCCCGCCCCAATCGAGGAGCCCACGCGATCATGGCGAACCGCCAGCAGCCCAGTTCCATGCCGATCCACAAGTACGGCCGCTACGAGCAGGTAGACATCCCCGACCGCACCTGGCCGGACCGGCGGGTCACCGCCGCCCCCCGCTGGCTCTCCACGGACCTGCGCGACGGCAACCAGGCCCTGATCGACCCGATGTCGCCCGAGCGCAAGCGCCGGATGTTCGACCAGCTGGTCACGATGGGCTACAAGGAGATCGAGGTCGGCTTCCCCGCCTCCGGCCAGACCGACTTCGACTTCGTGCGCTCGATCGTCGAGGAGGAGGGCGCGATCCCGGAGGACGTGACCATCTCCGTGCTGACCCAGGCCCGTGAGGACCTGATCGAGCGGACCGTGGAGTCCCTGAAGGGCGCCAGGCGCGCCAACGTCCACCTCTACAACGCGACCGCCCCGGTCTTCCGCCGCGTCGTCTTCCGCGGCTCCAAGGACGACATCAAGCAGATCGCCGTCGACGGCACCCGCCTGGTGATGGAGTACGCCGAGAAACTGCTGGGCCCCGAGACCGAGTTCGGCTACCAGTACTCGCCCGAGATCTTCACCGACACCGAACTGGACTTCGCGCTGGAGGTCTGCGAGGCGGTCATGGACGTCTGGCAGCCCGGTCCGGGCCGCGAGATCATCCTCAACCTGCCCGCCACGGTGGAGCGTTCGACGCCGTCCACGCACGCCGACCGCTTCGAGTGGATGCACCGCAACCTCTCCCGCCGCGAGCACGTGTGCCTGTCGGTCCACCCGCACAACGACCGCGGCACCGCCGTCGCCGCCGCCGAACTCGCCCTGATGGCCGGCGCCGACCGGATCGAGGGCTGTCTGTTCGGACAGGGCGAGCGCACCGGCAACGTCGACCTGGTCACCCTGGGCATGAACCTGTTCTCCCAGGGCGTCGACCCGCAGATCGACTTCTCCGACATCGACGAGATCCGCCGTACGTGGGAGTACTGCAACCAGATGGAGGTCCACCCGCGCCACCCGTACGTGGGCGACCTGGTCTTCACGTCCTTCTCCGGCTCCCACCAGGACGCCATCAAGAAGGGCTTCGACGCCATGGAGGCCGACGCCGCGGCCAGGGGCGTCACCGTCGACGACATCGAGTGGGCGGTCCCGTACCTGCCGATCGACCCGAAGGACGTCGGCCGCTCCTACGAGGCGGTCATCCGGGTCAACTCCCAGTCGGGCAAGGGCGGCATCGCGTACGTCCTGAAGAACGACCACAAGCTGGACCTGCCGCGCCGGATGCAGATCGAGTTCTCGCGGATCATCCAGGCGAAGACGGACGCCGAGGGCGGGGAGATCACGCCGGGCGAGATCTGGACGGTCTTCCGCGACGAGTACCTGCCGAACCCCGAGAACCCCTGGGGCCGCATCCAGGTGCGCACCGGCCAGTCGACCACCGACACGGACGGCGTGGACACGCTGACCGTGGAGGCCACGGTCGAGGGCGAGGACACCGTCCTGACCGGTTCCGGCAACGGTCCGATCTCGGCCTTCTTCGACGCCCTGCACTCCATCGGCGTCGACGTACGCCTGCTCGACTACCAGGAGCACACCATGAGCGAGGGTGCCTCCGCGCAGGCCGCCTCGTACATCGAGTGCGCGATCGACGACAAGGTGCTGTGGGGCATCGGCATCGATGCGAACACGACGCGTGCGTCGCTGAAGGCGGTCGTCTCCGCGGTCAACCGCGCGACCCGCTGACCCCTCCCACCGGGTGTTTTCGGGCCCCGGCCGCCCCTTCGAGCGGCCGGGGCCCCATCGGTTATCGGCCATGTGACCGTGGAGGTCACGGAAAGGTCTCGTCCGGGGTACTGACTCCGCCTCGACAATGTGGCTAACATCACGCCAGCGCGGCGATGTTGCCGCGGGGCTACGGAGGTGCGACGTGCTGCCAGTACGGGGACGAGACGGCCGTGCCACCAGGGCTGCCCGCATCCTGGGTGTCCGCACCGCCTGGACACCCGTCGGGGACGGCGAGTTCTTCTGTCCGGGCTGCGGCGGCGACCGCAACTACCAGCGGCTCACCGGCCGCCGCCGGCTCACCCTGCTCGGCATGCCCGTCCTGCCGCGCGGCACCGCGGGACCGGTCGTCGAATGCGCCGCCTGCGCGTGCCACTTCGGCACCGACGTCCTCGGCCATCCCACCACCGCCCGCTTCTCCGCGATGCTCCGCGACGCCGTGCACACCGTCGCCCTCGCCGTCCTGGCCGCGGGCGGCGCGAGCGCCCGTACGGCCCTGGAGACCGCCGCGAGCACGGTGCGCGCCGCCGGATTCGCCGACTGCACCGAGGAGCAGCTCGCCGCGCTCGTGGACGCGCTGGCCGCCGACACCGGCCGGGTCCTCGGGCCGCCGTCCGGCGCGAGCCTGGCGATAGAGCTGCACGAGGCCCTCGACCCCCTCGCCCCGCACCTCGCTCCCGCGGGCCGCGAGTCGATCCTGCTCCAGGCCGCCCGCATCGCCCTCGCCGACGCCCCCTACACCCCCGCCGAACGCGACGTCCTCAGCACCGTCGGTGCCGCGCTCACCATCTGCTCCGACGACGTGACCCGGCTGATGGCCGCGGCCCGCACCCCCTCGTGACCCGTTCGGGCGAAGTGGCGCGGTCCGCCGGGCGGTCGCGGTGAACGCGGGGAACATGGCCCCGTGACCATCCTGAGCCGCGCCCTCCGCACCGCCACCGTGCTCCTCACCCCCCTGGCCTCCCTCGCCGCGCTCCACCCCGCCGCCGCGAGCCCTGGCTGCACCACCTCCGTGCCCTACACCGCGGGCGAGGGCGGCTACGACACCTACCGCATCCCCGCCACCGTGCTCACGCGCGACGGCGCCGTGCTCGCCTTCGCCGAGGGGCGGCACGACGGCGCGGGGGACAGCGGGGACATCGACGTCGTCCTGCGGCGCTCGACCGACGGGGGCTGCACCTGGGGGCCGCAGACCGTCGTGGCCGCGGGGGACGGCGACACCCGCGGCAACCCGGCCCCCGTGCTCGACCCGCGCACCGGCGCGATCGTGCTCCTGACCACCTACAACAGCGGTGCCGTGACCGAGGCGCAGATCATGCGCGGCGAGGTCACGCCCGCGCAGAGCCGCCGGGTGTTCGTCCAGCGCAGCTCCGACGACGGGCGCCACTTCGGCGCGCCCCGCGAGATCACCGCCGCGGTGAAGCGCGGCGACTGGCGCTGGTACGCGACCGGACCCGGGCACGCCGTGGCACTCACCACGGGGCCGCACAAGGGCCGCCTCGTCGTCCCCGCCAACCACTCGGCCGCCCCGCCCGCCGGCTCCTCCGACACCGGCCAGGAGGCCCGCCACTACGGCGCCCACGCCCTCTACAGCGACGACGGCGGCCGCACCTGGCGGCTGGGCTTCGTGGACGACACCTACGACGGGCTGGTCAACGCCAACGAGTCCAGTGCCGCCCAACTGCCCGACGGCAGGCTCTACTTCAGCTCCCGCGACCAGAACGGCAGCAGCCCGGGCAACCGGCTCGACGCCTACTCGTCCGACGGCGGCCGCCGCCTCGACCGCCCCTACGCCGTCCAGCACACCCTGGACGACGTCCCCGTGGTCGAGGGCTCGGTCCTCCAACTGCGCGGTGCCAGGGCCCCGTTGCTGTTCTCCGGCCCGTCCGTGCCCACCACCCGCCAGGCCATGGCGGTATGGCGCAGCACCGACGCCGGCCGAACCTTCACCAGGGCCCTGACCCTGTCCCAGGACAAGGCGGCCTACTCGGACCTGGTCCAACTCCAGGACGGCACGGTCGGTCTGACCTACGAGACAGGCACGACCAGCACCTACGAAACGATCACCTTCCGCCGCCTGAAACTCACCTGAGCTCCGTGAGGAACGCCCAGGAAGGAGCGCCCCGAAGGGGCGCGGGGAACTGCGCGCTCAGCCACAATCCAGCCGCGGACGACGAACGACGCACGGTCAGAGCAACCCCGCCGCCGCGAGGTACTTGCCCACCCGCTCGATCTCCTCCGCCGACAACGGAACCTGCGGCGCCGCAGTGGTCGGCGAAGCGATGACCCCCCGCAGATGCAGCGCGGCCTTGAACGCCCCGAGGGCCGAAGAACTGCCCCCCATCCGCGCGGGATCCCCGACCCCCACCAGCCCGAACAGGGCGCACAGCCGCTCCTGTTCCGCGCGGGCCCCGGCCCAGTCACCCGCCCGGCACAACCGGTAGAGACGTACGTAACCGTGCGGGTCGACGTTGGCGAGCCCCGGCACACCCCCGTCCGCCCCCATCGCCATCGCCGCGTCCATGACCAGCTCCGAGCCGGTCAGCGCGGTGAACCCGGCCGTGCCGGCGCGGCCCGCGAGTCCCGTGACCACCTCACGGAACGCGGCCAGGTCGCCGCTGGAGTCCTTCAGCCCGGCCAGCACCCCCTCCGACGCCAGCTCCAGCACCACGCCGGCGGGGAGCTTGGTGTGCACGGCGGACGGGATGTCGTAGGCGACGACCGGGACGGCGCTGTCGGCGGCCACCAGCCGGTAGTGGCGGGCGATCTCCGCCGGATGGGTGCGCGTGTAGAACGGGGCGGTCACCACCACCGCGTCCGCGCCGGCCTCCGTCGCGGCGGCCACGTGGTCGAGCACCCGGGGCGTCGTCATGTCGATCGCGCCCGCCAGCACGGGCAGCCGCCCCGCCGCGCGCGCGACCACCGTCCGGGTGACCAGCACCCGCTGCCGGTCGGTCAGATAGGCCGCCTCGGAGGTCGACCCGAGCACGAACAGCCCGTGCACCCCGGCCTCCACCAGATGGTCGACGAGGTTGTGGAGCGAGGGCACGTCCACCTCGCCGTCCGGTGTCAGGGGGGTGCAGAGGGGAGGTACGACACCGGTGAGCGGGGTGGGGAAGGTCATCGAGGTTCCTTGGGGAGGCTCTGGCGCACGAGGTCGCGGGTCGGCTGATCCTCCTCCACAGGATGGTGGCAACGGTAGCGATGTCCGGGGCGCGACGCGGGCGAGAACTCCGGCAGGGCCGCCGCGCACTCCTCGTCGGCCTTCCAGCAGCGGGTGCGGAACGGGCATCCGCTCGGCGGCCGGGTCGCCGACGGCACCGGCCCGGTCAGCGGGATCGGCTCGATCGGGTCGAGCAGACCGGGGGTCGCGGAGAACAGGGCCCGGGTGTACGGGTGCCGGGCCGCGTCGGTCACCCGGTCGGCCGGGGCCTCCTCCACGATCCGGCCCAGGTACATCGTGATCACCCGGTCGCTCATCCGCCGTACCGTCTGGATGTCGTGCGAGACGAACACCAGCGCAAGCCCGAGCCGCTCCTTCAGGTCGAGCAGCAGGTTGAGGATCTGGGCGCGCACCGACACGTCCAGGGCGCTCGTCGGTTCGTCCGCGACCACCAGCGCCGGGTCCAGGGCCAGTGCGCGGGCGATCGCCACCCGCTGCCGCTGGCCGCCGGACAGCTGGCCGGGCAGGGCGTCGGCGAGCACCCCGGGCAGCCCCACGAGGGCCATCAGTTCCCGGACCCGCTCCTCCCGCTGTGCGCGGCTGCCGCGGTCGTGGACGTCCAGAGGGTCGCGCAGGATGCGGCGGACCGGCAGACGGCGGTTCAGGGCCGTGGACGGGTCCTGGAAGACCATGCCGGTGCTCGCGCCCACCGTCCCGCGCCGCTCGGCCGCGGGCAGCGACCACAGGTCGCGGCCGTGGAAGGTCACCGTGCCGGCCGTCGGCCGCTGGACGCCCACCAGGACCTTCGCCAGCGTCGACTTGCCGCAGCCGGACTCGCCGACCACGCCGACCGTCTCGCCGGGCGCCACGGTGAGATCGGCGTCGGTCAGGGCGTACACCCGGTCCCGGGTGAAGACCCCGCCGCTGCGGGCCCGGTGCACGACGTGGGCGCCGGAGAGCTCGACGACGGCGGTCAGGTCGCGGGCGGTCATGTCACGGGCTCGCTCTCACTGGTCACGAGGTCGACCGCCGGGTGGTGGCAGGCCGCCGTGTGCGCGGGGACGCCGGCCGGCACGGGCGCCGTCGTCCGGCACACCTCGCTCGCCGCCGGGCAGCGGGTGGCGAACCGGCAGCCCGCCGGGAAGTCGGCCGGGGCCGGGACGACACCTCTGATCTGCGTCATCCGCGCCGCCGCCGACTCCAGGGACAGCACGCTGCCGAGCAGGCCGCGCGTGTAGTGGTGGGCCGGCGCCGCCACCAGGTCGGCGGTCACGCCCGTCTCCACGATCTGCCCGCCGTACATCACCACCACCCGGTCGGTGACGTCCGCGACCAGCGCCAGGTCGTGCGAGACCAGGACCAGGGCGAAGCCGAGTTCCGCGCGCAGCCGCAGCAGCAGCTCCATGACCTGGGCCTGCACGGTGACGTCCAGGGCGGTCGTCGGCTCGTCCGCGACGATCAGGGCGGGCTCCCGCGACAGCGCCATCGCGATCAGCACCCGCTGGCGCTGGCCGCCGGACAGCTCGTGCGGGTAACTGCGCAGGGTGCGTTCGGGGTCGAGGCCGACCAGGGCGAGCAGTTCCCCGGGGGTACGGCGGCCACCGCGCCGGACCAGCTGCTTGAGCTGGGCGCGGATGGTCATGGCGGGGTTCAGCGAGGACAGGGCGTCCTGGTGGACCATCGCCATCTCGTGCCCGAGCAGCCGGCGCCGTACCCGCGCCGGCTCGGTGAGCAGGTCCCGCTGCCGGAAGCGGACCCGGCCGCCCACCCGGGCGTCCGGGGGCTGGAGGCCCATGACGGTGAGGGCGGTCAGGGACTTGCCGCAGCCCGACTCGCCCACCAGGCCCAGGACCTCACCGGGGCGGACCTCGAAGCTGATGCCGTCGACGATGTCCACGCCCCGGTGGCGGCCGGGGAAGCCGATGGCGAGGTCCTCCACGGCGAGCACCGGCGGGGTGTCCGCGGCGGGCAGCGGCCTGGCCCGTGCGCGCAGCCGGCCCGCGGCCTCCGCCAGACCGGGGAGCCGCGGCACGTCGTCGCCGCCGGGCCCGGCGGCCGCCGGGCGGTCCTGCGGGGCCGGCACGTCCCGGGGCGCCGGGGCCGCCCAGGCGTCCGACACGCCCTCGGAGAGGATGTTCAGCGACAGGACGGTGACCAGCATCAGCAGCCCGGGGAAGACGGTCGCCCACCAGCCGCCGGTGAGCACCATGTTCTTGCCGTCCGCGATGACGCTGCCCCACGACGGGTCGGGCGGTCGCACACCCGCCCCGATGAACGACAGCGACGCCTCGAACACGATCGCCTCGGCCACCTGCACCGTGCAGAACACCAGCACCGGGGCGGCGCAGTTGACGGCGACGTGCCGCAGCACGATGTGCCCGGTGCGGGCGCCGATGACCTGCTCCGCGGTGACGTAGTCCTCGCCGTACTGGTCGAGCACGTTGGCCCGGACGACCCGGGCCACCGGCGGGGTGAACAGGAAGGCGATCGCGCAGATCAGCACGGTGATGCCGCCGCCGAACACGGCGACGAGCACCGCGGCGAGCGCGATGCCCGGGAACGCCATCACCACGTCGAGGCAGCGCATCAGCGTCTCGTCGACCGCCTTGCGGGAGGTCGCGGCCACCGCCCCGATCACCGCCCCCACCACCAGCGCCAGGGCGGTCGCGCCCAGCCCGATGGCGAGCGACCAGCGGGCCCCGTACATCAGCCGGCTGAGGATGTCCCGGCCCAGGCTGTCCTGGCCCATCCAGTGCGCGGCGGAGGGGTGCCCGGTGCCGTCCACCTGCGGCTGCTGGTCGAGCGGGTCGTGCGGGGCCAGCAGCGGCGCCAGCAGGGCCGTCAGCACCACCACGGCCAGGAAGCAGACGGCGGCCCGGGACAGCGGCGGCAGCCGGCGCCAGGCGCGCGGTCGCAGACCGGGCCGTGAGAGCCGTTCGGCGAGCTCCTTGCGCGTGTGCGTCACGTCGCCTCCCGCAGACGGGGGTTGACGAGCAGATAGAGGATGTCGATGGCCAGGTTGACCACCACGAACCCGGTCGCCGTCGTCAGGACGACGCCCTGGACCACCGCCGGGTCGCCGTTCTGCACGGCGTCGATCATCAGCTTGCCCATCCCGGGCAGCGAGAAGATCGTCTCGATGACGACGGCGCCGCCCAGCAGATAGCCCACGCGCAGCCCGAGCACGGTCAGCGGGTTCATCAGCGCGTTGCGCAGCACGTTCCGCCCGACGACCACCCACGGGGGCAGCCCGCTGCCGATCGCGGTGCGCACGTAGTCCTTGTCCAGCTCCTCCACCACCGACGTCCGTACGATCCGGGTGAGCTGCGCCGCCACCGGCAGCGACAGGGCCAGCGCCGGCAGGGTCATCGCGCGCAGCCAGCCGGTGAGGGAGTCGGCCGGGTTGACGTAGCCCCCGGTGGGGAACCAGCCGCGGTCCACCGCCAGGTACTGGATCATCAGCAGCGCCAGCCAGAAGGCGGGCGCGGCCACCCCGGTCAGCGACACGACCCGGATGACCTGGTCGGGCAGCCGGTCGCGGTAGACCGCCGCGGTGAC
Source organism: Streptomyces sp. NPDC026672 (assembly GCF_040638185.1). NCBI lineage: Bacteria > Bacillati > Actinomycetota > Actinomycetes > Kitasatosporales > Streptomycetaceae > Streptomyces > Streptomyces sp. NPDC026672. Next base: position 25,563 of record NZ_JBEZXS010000010.1, on the reverse strand, counting down.
CCCGCCGAGCAGGGCAAGCACCACCGCGACGGCCAGCCCGAGGAAGGTGAGCTGCAGGGTGAGCGGCAGCGCGGTGGTGACCTGGTCGACGACCGGCGCCCGGGTCAGGGCGCTGGTGCCCAGGTCGCCGTGGAGGAGGTCGCCGACGAAGTGGACGTAGCGCACCGGGAGCGGGTCGAGCAGCCCGTTGCGCTCCCGGAACTCGTGCAGTTGCTGCGGCGTCGGGTTGGCGCCCTGGAAGAACGCGGACGCCGGGTCGACGTCCGAGAACCGCATCACCAGGAACACGAACAGCACGATGCCGAGCAGCAGCGGCACCAGCAGGGCGATCCGGCGCAGCAGGATCCTGACGACGGTCGTCATGCCGTCAGGTCCACTTGGCCTGGAGGAGGTTGATGCCCGGGTAGGGCTGCGCCCTTATGCCGGTGAGCCTGCGCGGGTCCCAGGCGGTCATCAGCTCGTTGTGGACGACCGGGTAGAGCACCGCCTGTTCGGCGACGACGTCGATGTAGTCCTGGACCATCGCCTTCTTCCTCGCGGGGTCCGGCTCTCGGGTGGCGCGGTCCATGTCCCGGAAGAGGGCCCCCGCGACCGGGTCGTCGGCCCACCGGGTGTACTGCATCCAGAGGTTGGTGGGGCCGTAGTTGTAGTGCATGATCAGGTCGGCGTCGACACCGAACTGGTTGGGGTTCGAGGCGGCGGCGACCACCTGGTAGTCCCGCTTCTGGTCCATCTTGGTGAAGACGGCCGTGGTCTCCTGCGGGGCCAGCGTGGTCTCGACGCCGATCGCGTCCCAGGACGCCTTGATCGTCGGCAGGCAGTCGACGATCCAGCTCACGTTCACGGCGAGGATCTCGACCTCGAGACCGCTGACGCCCGCCGCCTTCAGCAGGGCCTTCGCCTTGTCGGGGTCGTGGTCGTAGACCGTTTTGGCGCGGCGGTAGCCGGGGTTGCCCTCGTCGAGGAAGGACGAGGACGGCTTGCCGTGTCCCTTGAGCGCGACCTCGACCATCTTGCCGGTGTCGATGGCGTAGTGCAGCGCCTGCCGCACCCGGACGTCGTCGAAGGGCTTGTGCCGGGTGTTGAACATGAGGAAGAGGTTGTTCATCCCGGCGCCGCCCGCGACCGACAGACCGCCCTTCTCCAGCCGCGGGATGTTGGCGTAGGGGATGTTGTCGGCGATCTGCGCGCCCGCGCTCGCCCCGGAGATCTTCGCGACGCGCGGTGCGGCGTCCACGATGGTGAGCCAGTTCATGCGCTTGAACGCGGGCCGGCGCGGCCCGTTGTAGGTGGCGAACGCCTCGAAGGTGGTGTTGGACTTCGGGTGGTGCGCGGTCTGCCGGTACGGCCCCGAGCCGATCGCCTTCCCCTTGATCGCGTCGTCCCAGGCGCCGGGCTGCGAGAACACGTGCTTCGGCATGATCTTCGCGAGGGTGAGCCGTGAAACCCCTTCCGGGAAGGGGAACTTGAGCACCAGCTCCACGTTCTGCGCGTCGACCTTGCGGACCTCCTTCAGCCAGCTCGCGAAGAAGCCCTTGGCGAGGGTCTGCGTGCCGGGGTCGAGGATGCGGTCGAAGACGAAGACCACGTCGTCCGCGGTGACGGGCTTCCCGTCGTGGAACGTCGCGCCCGCGCGCAGCGTGAACCGCCAGGTGGTCGCGTTCGGGTCGGCGGGCAGCCGGGTGGCCAGCGCCGGGTAGGGCGCGCGCGAGATCGGGTCGGTGTCGAGCAGGCCCTCGTAGATATGGTTGTTGGCCGCCATGCAGAACGCGGACGCCGTCTGCGTCGGGTCCCAGCTGCCGTCGTTCCCGTACCCGATCACCGCGGTCAGGGTGCGGTCCCGGCCGGTGCCACCGCCGCCGGTGTCGTTGGTGGACTCCGGACCGGACGAGCAGGCCGCCAGCGACGAGGACAGCGCGGCGGCGGCGCCCAGGGCTCCGGTGCACTTCAGGAACGACCGACGGTGCAGCGCCGGCACGTCAGGGGTCACGTCGTCGCGCACGGGTTCCTCCAGCGGGTGGGGAGAAGTGGGGAGAAGTGAGGAGGTACGACGTCCTACGTCCGGGTGGTCAGCGCGACCATAGGAGTGCCCGTGGGGGCGGTCAAGGGATCGCACACGAATGGCGTAGCCGCCAGAGGTCGCACCAATGGCACAGCGAAATGGCGGGAGTTGGCCCTGGTCATGACGGGACGTGGGACGTAGGACGTCTGGTACGCGTACGATGCGGCGCATGCCCGCCGGGGAGCCCAGGGACAGCCGCAACAGCCGGTTGCAGCGCGCGGTCGTGCAACTGATCCTCGACCGCGGTCTGCGGCCGGGCGCCCCGCTGCCCACGGAGGCGGAGCTGACGGCCGGGCTCGGCGTCAGCCGCAACTCCGTGCGCGAGGCCCTCAAGGCGCTCCAGGCCCTCGACATCGTGGAGATCCGGCACGGCTACGGCACCTACGTCGGCCAGGCGTCGCTCACGCCCCTGGTCGACGGGCTCACCTTCCGCACGCTGACCCGGCACGCCGACGACCCCGGGGCGCTGGCCGAGATCCTCCAGGTGCGGGAGGTGCTGGAGGAGGGGCTGATCCGGCGGGTGGCGGTGACGGTGACCCAGCCGGAGCTGGACCGGCTGGAGCGGGTGGTGCGCCGGATGGAACGGGCGGGCCGCGCCGGCCGCCCGTTTCCCGAACTGGACCGGGAATTCCACGAGTTGCTCTACGCGCCCCTCGGCAACGTGCTGATCTCCCAGCTCCTGGGCGTGTTCTGGACGGTCTTCGGCCGGGTGGCCACCGCCCACGGCCGGCCGACCGATCCGTCGCCCGGCCTCACGGTCCTGCGCCACCGCGCCATCGTGACGGCCCTGCGCGCCCACGACGTCCCCGGCGCCCAGCAGGCCATGGCCGTCCACTTCCGGGGCATCGAGGCCAGGGCGTCCCGGGGTTCGCCGGGCGCGGAATGAGGTTGCCCGCGGACGCGGATCGCGCTGGGATGGGCCGATGACATCCGAGGGGGCGTGGCAGGAGGGGCGGCCTGGCGTGCTGCGGCTGCCGTCCGGCAGGCTGGTGCGCGGCCGGGGACTGCGCCGCCCGCCGGACCCCGGCTCGCCGAGCCCGTCGTACGGCGTCTATCTGCTGGGCCGCCGCCCCCCGTCCTTCCCGTGGGAGTCCGCCTGGATCCGCTGGCCCGACTTCCGGCTCCCGGCCGACCCCGCCGCCGCCCGCGCCCTCCTCGCCGAGGTCTGGCGGCGGGCGCCCGCGGAACGCGTCGAACTCGCCTGCGGCGGCGGGCGTGGACGCACCGGAACGGCCCTGGCCTGCCTGGCGGTCCTGGACGGGGTGCCGGCGGGCGAGGCGGTGGACTTCGTGCGGCGCCACTACGACCGGCACGCGGTGGAGACACCGTGGCAGCGGCGGTACGTACGCCGGTTCGGGGGCTGAGGGGCCGCGCACCCGGGGGAGATCCGGTGGGCCCGAGCGCGTTCTCCGGCCAACTGCGCACACCCACAGCCATCGTGGGGACGCGAAGCGTGAAACGGGACGGCGGCGGGGATTGACGTCTCGTCGCTACTCTCGGAGGACGCCTTGCAGAAACCGCCCCTCGGCTCCTGGGCCGTGGACACCCTCACCGGGAAGCTCGGCATCGTCATGGGGCACGAGGGGCCGTACGTGCAGCTGAGGCCGTACGGTGGCGGACTGGAGTGGGACGCGCGGCCCGAGGCCGTGCGCGAGGCCACCCCCGACGAGCACCCCGCCGACCACCCCGACACGGACACCGGCGCGGACACCGGCGCGCCGGACCGCTCCGACGCCCGCTGACCGGAGGGCGTCCGGGCCGGCCCGGCGTGAGGGCAGAATGGGGGGCATGAGTCTGTTCCGCGACGACGGCATCGTGCTGCGCACCCAGAAGCTGGGTGAGGCGGACCGGATCATCACGTTCCTCACCCGCGGCCACGGACGGGTCCGCGCCGTGGCCCGGGGCGTGCGGCGCACCAAGTCGAAGTTCGGGGCCCGGCTCGAACCCTTCTCCCACGTAGACGTGCAGTTCTTCGCCCGGGGCAGTGAGCTGGTCGGCCGCGGCCTGCCCCTGTGCACCCAGAGCGAGACCATCGCCCCGTACGGCGGCGGCATCGTCAGCGACTACGCCCGCTACACCGCCGGCACCGCCATGCTGGAGACCGCCGAGCGGTTCACCGACCACGAGGGCGAGCCCGCCGTCCAGCAGTACCTGCTGCTCGTCGGCGCCCTGCGCACCCTGGCCCGCGGCGAGCACGCCCCCCACCTGGTCCTCGACGCCTTCCTGCTGCGCTCCCTCGCCGTCAACGGCTACGCGCCCAGCTTCGGCGACTGCGCCAAGTGCGGAATGCCCGGACCGAACCGGTTCTTCTCGGTCGCCTCCGGCGGCAGCGTCTGCGTCGACTGCCGGGTGCCCGGCAGCGTCGTACCCTCTCCCCAGACCCTCGTCCTCCTCGGCGCCCTGCTTACGGGAGACTGGGAGACGGCGGACGCGTGCGAAGCACGCCACGTCCGCGAGGGCAGCGGGCTGGTGTCCGCCTACCTGCACTGGCATCTGGAGCGCGGGCTGCGCTCGCTTCGGTACGTCGAGAAGTCATGAGCACCAAGAGGAGACGAGAAGGCCATGGTCGTACGCGGGATCCTGGGGCGGCAGCGCCGCGAGTACAAGCAGCCGGAGCCGCACCCGTCCGGTGCCCGCGCGCCGAAGCTCCCCGGTGAGCTGGTCCCGAACCACGTGGCGATCGTCATGGACGGCAACGGGCGCTGGGCGAAGGAGCGCGGGCTGCCGCGCACCGAGGGCCACAAGGTCGGCGCCGAGCGGGTCCTCGACGTGCTCCAGGGTGCGGTCGAGGTCGGCGTCCGCAACATCTCGCTGTACGCCTTCTCCACCGAGAACTGGAAGCGCTCGCCCGAGGAGGTGCGCTTCCTGATGAACTTCAACCGCGACTTCATCCGCAAGACCCGCGACCAGCTCGACGGGCTCGGCATCCGGGTGCGCTGGGTGGGCCGGATGCCCAAGCTGTGGAAGTCGGTCGCCAAGGAGCTCCAGGTCGCGCAGGAGCAGACCAAGGACAACAACCTGCTCACCCTGTACTTCTGCATGAACTACGGCGGCCGGGCCGAAATCGCCGACGCCGCACAGGCGTTGGCCGAGGACGTCAAGGCGGGCCGGCTCGACCCGTCGAAGGTCACCGAGAAGACGCTCCAGAAGTACCTGTACTACCCGGACATGCCGGACGTGGACCTGTTCCTGCGCCCGAGCGGCGAGCAGCGCACCTCCAACTACCTTCTCTGGCAGAGCGCCTACGCCGAGATGGTCTTCCAGGACGTGCTGTGGCCCGACTTCGACCGCCGTGACCTGTGGCGGGCCTGCCTCGAATTCGCGTCCCGGGACCGCCGCTTCGGCGGCGCGGTCCCCAACGAGGATCTCCTGGCGATGGAAGCGGCGATGAGGGGCGACGAAGCCTAGCCTCTCCGCACGCCCCGAGAACCCGCGCCCCGTAGGGGCGCGGGGCTGTGTCGACATGCGACTCCGTCGCGTGGGCGCGACCGGCCACGACGAACCGGCACCCCGCAGCGAACCCGCCCCGGACGGCGCTTCCCGCCAACGCTAACGCGTGGCGCAATCCGAACACGTACCGAAGATCTCGACGGTGTGCGCCACGCTGACGTACCCGTGCTCCGCCGCGATGGCCTCCGCCCACTTCTCCACCGCCGGCCCCTCCACCTCCACGGCCTTGCCGCAGACACGGCACACGAGATGGTGGTGATGCTCCCCACTGGCACAGCGTCGGTACACGGACTCCCCCTCGGAGGTCCGCAGGACGTCGACCTCACCGGCATCCGCAAGGGACTGCAACGTGCGGTAGACGGTCGTGAGGCCGACCGAGTCGCCCTTGTGCTTCAGCATGTCGTGGAGTTCCTGCGCGCTGCGGAACTCCTCGACCTCGTCCAGCGCAGCCGCCACGGCAGCCCGCTGACGGGTCGAGCGGCCCTTCACGGGCGGTCCAGCGGTCGTCACCGGTGTGCCTCCTTGCTTCCCTGGCGGGGCTGACGTCTGCCGGGCCATTGTGCCAGTCCGGGCCCCGCCGGGTCAGGCGCCGGCCGTGTCGCCGGCACCGCGCGTGGTCGGAATGGCACACTCCGCAGGATCCCCGGCGGGCCGCGCCGCGGCGGCCGCGCGGGCCCGCCGCCGGGCCAGCGGGGCGCCGAGGGCGGTCAGCAGCAGGAACGCCGCGATGGTCAGCAGCACGATCGTCGCACCGGGCGGCACGTCCTGGTAGTACGACGTCACCGTGCCGCCGAGGGTCACGCCCACGCCGATCAGGACGGCGATCGCGAAGGTGGCCGCGAAACTCCGGGTGAGCTGCTGGGCGGCGGCCACGGGCACCACCATCAGCGCGCTCACGAGCAGCAGCCCGACGACCCGCATGGCGACCGTCACGGTGACCGCCGCCGTGACCGCCGTCAGCAGGTTCAGCGCCCGCACCGGCAGCCCGGTGACACGGGCGAACTCCTCGTCCTGGCTGACCGCGAACAACTGCCGGCGCAGCCCCAGGGTGACCACGACGACGAACGCGGCGAGCAGGCAGATCGCGGTGACGTCGGACTGGGAGACGGTCGACAGCGAGCCGAACAGGTACGACGTGAGGTTGGCGTTGGAGCCGCCCGGCGCGAGGTTGATGAACATCACGCCGCCCGCCATCCCGCCGTAGAAGAGCATGGCGAGGGCGATGTCGCCGCGGGTCCTGCCGTACCAGCGGATCAGCTCCATGAGGATCGCGCCGAGCACGGAGACGGCCGTCGCCATCCACACCGGCGACCAGGAGAGCAGGAAGCCCAGGCCGACGCCCGTCATGGCGACGTGTCCGATGCCGTCGCCCATCAGCGCCTGGCGGCGCTGGACGAGGTAGATGCCCACGGCGGGGGCGGTGATGCCGACGAGCACGGCGGCGAGCAGTGCCCGCTGCATGAAGGCGTAGTCCAGGATTTCCATCAGCTCAGCAGTCCCGTGCGGATCGGATCGGTGCCCGCGGGTGCGTGCGGGTGGACGTGGTCGTGGCCAGGGAGCGCGTGCTGGCCGAGGGCGTGCGGGGGCGGACCGTCGTGCACGACGCAGCCGTCGCGCAGTACCACCGCGCGGTCGATCAGCGGCTCCAGCGGGCCGAGTTCGTGCAGGACGAGCAGCACGGTCGTCCCCGCCGCGACCTGCTCGCGCAGGGTGTGCGCGAGGATCTCCTGGCTGGCGAGGTCGACGCCCGCCATCGGCTCGTCCATGATCAGCAGTTCGGGCTCGGCGACCAGGGCGCGGGCGATGAGCACCCGCTGGTGCTGGCCGCCGGAGAGCGCCTCGGCGGAGTCCTTGGCGCGGTCCGCCATGCCGACGAGCTCCAGGGCCCGGCGCACGGCCGCGTGGTCGGCCCGGCGGAAGACGCCGAAGCGGGTGCGGGACAGCCGGCCGGAGGAGACGATCTCGGTGACGGTCGCCGGGACCCCGCCGGCGGCCGTGGTGCGCTGCGGTACGTAGCCGACGCGCGCCCAGTCGCGGAAGCGGGCGAGCGGGGTGCCGAACAGCTCGATCCCGCCGGCGGCGGCCGGGACCTGGCCGATGACGCTGCGGATCGCGGTCGACTTGCCGGAGCCGTTGGCGCCGAGCAGGGCGACGACCTCGCCGCGGCGCACGGTCAGGTCGATGCCGCGCAGGACCGGGCGCGAACCCAGCTCGGCGCGCACCCCGCGCAGGGAGACGACGGGTGCGGCGGATCGGTCGGGGTCGCTCATGGGCTTCTCCTCCGGGGCCGTCATGCCGCGCCCAGGGCCGTTCGGAGGGCCTGGAGGTTGGCGCGCTGGACGGCGAAGTAGTCCTTGCCGCGGGACTTGCCGGTGATGCCCTCGATGGGGTCGAGGACGTCGGTGCGCAGCCCGGCGTCCCGGGCGACGGTCCTGGCCGTCTTGTCACTGACCAGCGTCTCGTAGAAGACGGTGGTGACGCCGTCGGCCCTGGCCATGTGCTCCAGGTCCCGGACGCGGGCGGCGCTGGGCTCGGACTCGGGGTCGAGGCCGTTGATGGCCTCCTCGGTGAGGCCGTAGCGCTCGGCGAGGTAGCCGAAGGCGGCGTGGGTGGTGATGAAGACCTTGGACTTCGTGTGCGCGAGTCCGTCCTTGAACGCGGTGTCGAGCTCGCCGAGCCGGCCGACCAGGTCCGCGGTGTTCTTCCGGTAGTCGGCGGCGTGGTCGGGGTCGGCCTTCTCGAAGGCCTTGCCGACGCCCTCGGCGACCTGGGCGTAGCGCACGGGGTCGAGCCAGATGTGGGGGTCCTGGCCGCCGGACTCCTCGCCCTCGTGGGTGTCGTGCTCGGCGGCGTGCCCGCCGACCTCGTTGCCGTGCTCCTCCAGTGTGGTCAGGGAGCCCGCGTCGATCTTGGTCTTGATCTCGGACTGGGCGACCGCGTCGTCCACGGAGGGCTGGAGGCCCTTGAGGTAGAGGACGGCGTCGGACTCCTGGAGCCGCGCGGTCTGCCGGGCGCTGATCTCCAGGTCGTGGGGTTCCTGGCCGGGGGAGGTGAGGCTGGTGACGTGGACGTGGTCGCCGCCGATCCGCTCGGCCAGGAAGGCCATGGGATAGAACGACGCGACGACGTCGAACGTGCCGGTGTCGCCGGCGGCGGCGCTGTCGGTGGAGCAGGCGGAGAGGGTGGCCAGACCGAGGGCGGTGGCGGCGCCCGCGGCGGCCGTGGATATGAGGCGTCGTCGTACGTTCATGAGAGTCATTTTCAACGAAGATGGAAACCGTTGTCAACAAGCTCCCGTAGAAGCTCCCGAGGAGCCCCCGGGAGGTGGCTGGAGGACCCACCGATTTGGTCGTGGGGGAGCATGCGCCGGTAACCTGAAGCATTCGCTGGAAGCATCTCGCTTCGTCGCCCGTCGTCGTAATGAAGAGAGCACCGTGGCCGCCGACAAGATCGACACCATCGTCAGCCTGAGCAAGCGCCGTGGCTTCGTATTCCCCTGCAGTGAGATCTACGGCGGCCAGCGTGCCGCCTGGGACTACGGACCGCTGGGTGTCGAGCTCAAGGAGAACCTGAAGCGCCAGTGGTGGCGCTACATGGTGACGTCGCGCGAGGACGTGGTCGGTATCGACTCGTCCGTGATCCTTGCCCCCGAGGTCTGGGTCGCCTCCGGTCACGTCGCCACCTTCACGGACCCGCTGACCGAGTGCACCGCGTGCCACAAGCGGTTCCGCGCGGACCACCTGGAGGAGGCGTACGAGGCCAAGCACGGCCGGCTGCCGGAGAACTGCCTCGCCGACGTGAACTGCCCCAACTGCGGCAACAAGGGCCAGTTCACCGAGCCCAAGCAGTTCTCGGGTCTGCTGTCCACCCACCTCGGCCCCACGCAGGACTCCGGCTCCGTCGCCTACCTGCGCCCCGAGACCGCCCAGGGCATCTTCACCAACTTCGCCCAGGTGCAGACCACTTCGCGCCGCAAGCCGCCCTTCGGCATCGCGCAGATGGGCAAGTCCTTCCGCAACGAGATCACGCCCGGCAACTTCATCTTCCGCACCCGCGAGTTCGAGCAGATGGAGATGGAGTTCTTCGTCAAGCCGGGCGAGGACGAGGCGTGGCAGGAGTACTGGATGGAGCAGCGCTGGAACTGGTACACGGGCCTGGGCCTGCGCGAGGAGAACATGCGCTGGTACGACCACCCGAAGGAGAAGCTCTCCCACTACTCCAAGCGCACCGCCGACATCGAGTACCGCTTCAACTTCGGCGGCAACGAGTGGGGTGAGCTGGAGGGCGTCGCCAACCGCACCGACTACGACCTGTCCGCGCACGCCAAGGCGTCCGGCCAGGACCTGTCCTACTTCGACCAGGAGGCCGGCGAGCGCTGGACGCCGTACGTCATCGAGCCCGCGGCCGGTGTCGGCCGCGCGATGCTGGCGTTCCTGCTCGACGCCTACGTCGAGGACGAGGCGCCCAACGCCAAGGGCAAGCTGGAGAAGCGCACGGTGCTGCGCCTCGACCACCGCCTGGCCCCGGTGAAGGTCGCCGTGCTCCCGCTCTCGCGCAACCCGGAGCTGTCGCCCAAGGCCAAGGGCCTCGCCCAGGCGCTGCGCGGGCACTGGAACATCGAGTTCGACGACGCGGGCGCCATCGGCCGCCGCTACCGCCGTCAGGACGAGATCGGCACGCCGTACTGCGTCACCGTCGACTTCGACACGCTCGAGGACAACGCGGTGACCGTGCGCGAGCGCGACACGATGAAGCAGGAGCGCGTGTCGCTGGACCAGATCGAGGGCTACCTCGCCGGACGTCTCATCGGCGCCTAGTCACCACCACGAACGCCGGACGGGTCGATGGCGACCCGTCCGGCGTTCGTGCGTCCGGCGTCCCTCGCTCAACGCCCCTGCAACGACTTGACGTTGTCGCCGAAGGTCCAGTTCTTCGAGCCGTCCCAGTTGAGCGACCAGGTCATCAGGCCCTTGAGCGAGCTGCCGTAGGTGCGCCACGCCTGGGAGACCAGGGACGGGGACATGTAGCCGCCGCCCGCCCCGGACTGCGCGGGCAGGCCCGGCACCTGCTTGTCGTAGGGCACCTTGACCGTCGTGCCCTGCACCACCAGGCCGCGGTTGAGGCAGTCGGTCTGGGCGGTGAAGCCCGCGACGGTGCCGGCCTGGTAGGAGTCGCCGGAGCAGCCGTACATGCTGCCGTTGTAGTACTGCATGTTCAGCCACCACAGCCGGCCGTTGTCCGCGTACTTCTTGACGATCGGCAGGTACGCGCCCCAGATCGAGCCGTAGGTGATGCTGCCGCCCGTGACGTAGGCGGTCTCGGGGGCCATCGTCAGGCCGAAGTTGGACGGCATCCGGGCCAGCACGCCGTCGATGATGCGGATCAGGTTGGCCTGGGACGTGGACAGCTGGTTGATGTTGCCGCTGCCCGTCAGACCGGTCTCGATGTCGATGTCGATGCCGTCGAAGTTGTACGTCTTCAGGATCGGCACGATGGTCGCCACGAACCGGTCCGCGACCGCCGTCGAGTTGAGGTCGATGCCGGCCGTCGCGCCGCCGATGGAGAGCAGGATCGTCTGCCCGGACGCCTTGGCCGCGCACATCTCGGCCGGCGTCGCCACCTTCACGCCCGTGTCCATCCCGTCCTGCCACAGCGCCGTGCCGTCGGAGCGGATGACCGGGAACGCCGCGTTGAGCACGTTGTAGCCGTGCGCGGCGATGCGTGAGTCGGTGATCGGGGTCCAGCCGAAGGGCGGGTGGACGCCGTTGGAGGCGCCGTCCCAGTTCTCCCAGTAGCCCTGGAGGACCTTGCCCGTGGGGCGTGACTTGACCGCGCAGGTGTCGGCCGCGGAGGCGGCGGGGGCGGCGGCGAGCGACAGCGGGGTGAGCAGGGCGGCGCCGACCAGCGCCGACGTGAGCAGCCGCAGGGTGCGGCGGATCATACGGGCCTCCCGGTGGGGGTCGGTGAGGTGTCGTAGGCATGACAGTGCTCGTGGTCCAGACCTCTCGTCAATAGGTATGGACCAAATTGGACCTCGGTCGGGTGCGACCGGACGGGAGACTGACAACTGACAGAAATTGAAACCTGTCAGTCGACGTGCCAGGGTGACTCCCATGACGATGCAGAACCGCACCCTCGGAACCACCGGCCCCCAGGTCTCCGCCCTCGGCCTCGGCTGCATGGGCATGTCCGCCTTCTACGGCGACAACACGGACCGGGCCGAGTCCATCGCCACCGTCCATGCCGCCCTGGAGGCGGGCGTGACCCTGCTCGACACCGGCGACTTCTACGGCATGGGCCACAACGAGCTGCTGGTCGGCGAGGCGCTGCGCACCGCGCCCGCCGCCCGGCGCGAGCACGCCGTCCTGAGCGTGAAGTTCGGCGCCCTGCGCGACCCCGACGGCGCCTGGGCGGGCTACGACGGCCGCCCGGCCGCCGTGAAGAACTTCGCCGCCTACTCCCTCCAGCGCCTCGGTGTCGACCACATCGACGTCTACCGCATCTCCCGCCTCGACCCGGACGTCCCCGTCGAGGAGACGGTCGGCGCCATCGCCGAACTGATCGAGAAGGGCCACGTCCGCCACGTCGGCCTGAGCGAGGTCGACGCCGAGACCGTCCGCCGCGCCGCCGCCACCGTGCCCGTCGCCGACCTCCAGATCGAGTACTCGCTCCTGTCGCGCGGCATCGAGCCCGACGTCCTGCCCGTCACCCGTGAACTGGGCATCTCCATCACGGCGTACGGCGTCCTCGGCCGCGGACTCCTCTCCGGTCACTTCGCCGGCGACCGGAGTCTCGCCCCGAACGACTTCCGTGCCCACGCTCCCCGCTTCCAGGGCGAGAACCTCCGGCACAACCTCGGCCTCGTCGACGCGCTGCGCACGGTCGCCGACCGCAGGGGCGTCAGCGTCGCGCAGATCGCCATCGCCTGGGTGCTCTCGCGCGGCGAGGACATCGTGCCGCTGGTCGGCGCCCGCTCCCGCGAACGGCTCACGGAGTCGCTGGGCGCGCTGGACGTCGTCCTCGACGCCGCCGACCTCGCGGCCGTCGAGGAGGCCGTCCCGGCGGGCGCCGCGGCGGGCGACCGCTACCCGGCCCACCAGATGGCGCGCCTCGGGATCAAGTAGTGCGCCCGGCGCCGGGTACGGTCGGGGGCATGGGAGCGTCCACCGAAGCCCTGACCGCCGAGCGCATCCTCGAAGCGACCGAGGAGGTGCTGCGCCGCCACGGGCCGGCCAAGGCGACCGTGGTCGACGTGGCCCGCGCGCTCGGCGTCAGCCACGGCAGCGTCTACCGCCACTTCCGCACCAAGGCGGCCCTGCGCGAGGCGGTGACCAAACGCTGGCTGGACCGCACCTCGGACATGCTGTCCGAGGTCGCGGCCGGCGAACCGGACCCCGAGACGCGGCTGCGGGTCTGGCTGCGGGCGCTGTTCGAGGCCAAGCGCCGCAAGGCGGGTGACGACCCGGAGCTGTTCGCCACCTATCTGGTGCTGGCCGGGGAGAACGTGGACGCGGTCGCCGGGCACATCGCCGAACTGACCGCCCAGCTCACCCGGATCGTGGCGGCGGGCATCACCGAGGGCGTCTTCGCCCCCGGCGACCCGGCGTCCACCGGCCGCACGCTCTTCCACCTCTCCGGCCGCTACCACGACCCCTGCTACGCACGGGAGTGGGAACGCCCGGATGCGGACCGGGACTTCGAGGCGGCGGTGGACCTGCTCGTACGGGGCCTGCGGGCGCGCTAGCCGATCCGGCTCGGCATCCTCACTGCCCTGACCGCCGCGGGGCTCATGTCACTTGCTCTCCGTAGCGGTCCTCCGCCGTCCGCCGCATCAGCTCCGCCGAGTCCTTGACGGACAGTGCGGCGGCCCGTAGGTGGTCGTATCGGAGTGAGCAGGTCTCGACCGTCTCCGGTTCCGCCGTGGGACGGCTCTTGCCGTATCCCCCGGTGCAGGTGACAGCGGGGTCGGTCGCGAATCGGTAGACGGTGAAGGGGCCGGTGAGCCCCGGGTGTGCTCCGGCCGAGAAGGGCAGTACCTGGATGTTGACCCGGACCTGAGACTCGTAGGAGGCCAGGTGGGTGAGTTGTCCGCGCATGGTCTCGGGGTCTCCGATTTCCTGGTGCAGGGCGGCCTCGCCGAGGACCATCCAGAGGACCGGTGGTTTCTCCTGGTCGAGGATGCGCTGCCGGGCCAGTCGCGCGGCGGTTCCGTCCCCCGGGTGGGCCTGGTTGAACGCGACGAGTACCGCCGTGCTGTAGGCCCGGGTCTGCAACAGCTCGTGGACCATGCCCGGCTGGAAGGTGCAGATCTCGCTCGCCCGTGCTTCCAGCTGTGCGGTGTCCTGGAACCAGCGGGGGAGTTGACTTCTCATGACCAGGTCCACGAGCCGGGACAGTAGTCCGCCCGTCTCCAGGGCGGTGTCGGCCCGTGCGCTGAACTCCGCCGTGGGCAGCTTGCGGGCGGTCTCGATCTGGCCGACGAGTGATCCCGTGTAGGCGATGACGTCACCGAGTTGCTGCTGCGTCAGACCGGCCGCTTCCCGGAGCCGCCGGAGCTCGGACCCGTAGAAGTCGAGCGGCGAAGCACCCGGGTCGAGCATGTTGATGTTGGTCACGGGAGTCTTCTTCTTCACTCTCGGTAGGGCCACTGTCGGTAGGACCACGGTCGGCGGGGTCTTGGCTTTCACGGCACGGCCGACGGGAGGGGGCACCCGGCGGGGCGAAGACGTATGCACTCACGACGGTGTCTGGGACGGTGCTGCGTGTGAACCGGTGTCGGACGCCATGGGGAAAATGGCTGGTCGGTGTCCCAGGCAGGGGGCGTGCCTGCCTGATGGTCGGGACCTGGCTTCAGCTGGCCACCAGGCAGGGGCGCTGAGTGTCGACTACGCCGCGTCCGATCCGGATCACGGGGCAGGCTGCGACCGCGCTCTCGTCTCCTCTGTGCGAGACGAGATGGTGCACCACGTCGTCGTGTTGTCGCGGCTTACGCCCCAATCGCCTCCGCGATCCCTCGTGATCGCGTCGACGATGAGCAGGCCACGACCACCCTCAGCATCCGTATCAGGAGCCTGTAGGCGTGGGACTGCTTTCGATCCGTCACGCACGTTGAGCATCACGCTGTCACGCGAGCTGATGACACGGATCTCGACATCGCCCACCGACCCGTGCTCGACGGCGTTGGTGACAAGTTCGGTCAGCAGCAGCTCGGCGTCCTCGATGAGGTGGTCGTGAACACCACAGGCCCGGAGCCAGGTACCAAGACAGTGCCGAGACGAAGCCACGCGTCTTGCGTCCTTGGGATGGACCGGTCCGCGCGCAGCGCACCCGCTGACTGCGAACAGCAGAGTCAAGCGGTCCGGCAGGTCAAGGGCCTGGCCTGCATCGAAGTTGAGGGCCGGCGTCGCAAGGGTCATCGCGGATCGCCGCCCCAGCCGGAGGACTTGGCATGAGATGTGGAGGGCATCGCCCGAGAACCTTCTCCCGTATCGTCGCAAGGCAGCTGCGGCCGGCACCAGGTTGTCGAGGAAGACTCCAGCGAGCCGCATGCTCGGGGGCGCGTGGCTCCGTCGTCGGAACCGCGCGTTTCTCTTGCGCTCCGTATCCCGAACGTGACTCCTGGCACGACGCGCACAACTAGAGTGCTGCACACCCCGATTAACATTCAAGGTAACGCTCCAACGGGCGTGAAATGGCAATTGCCGGTTAACCGACAGCGGGTGTTGCATGGAGGGCAGGGCAGGTCAGACTCCGGACAGCGAGCACGGTCCGACGGACTGACAAGCCCCGTCGCCGGACAGACATCCCCTGTCGGCCGACAGGGGAAGCGAGGAGACGGACAGGTGGCCGCACGACGAGGTTCGACCTACATGCGCGTTGCTCTGGGCAAGGAGCTGCGTGCACTGCGCGAGCAGAAGAAGAGGACAGCGGAGGCGGACGGCAGCGATCCGTCCACATGGACCGCCGAAGCTGTTTCAACCCGGCTTGAGTTCTCCCGGTCGAAACTCAGCCGGGTGGAAGCGGGCGAGATTCCCCTCCCCAAGCTGGCAGATCTGGAAGCCCTTCTCGACGAATACGGTGTCACCGACATCGAAGAGCTCCACGATCTCAAGCGCATGCAACTGGACTCGTTGAAGGTCGATCCAGTCACGTCGTACCGGGCCTTCCTGCCTTCCGGTATGCCTCGTTACCTGGGGCTGGAGCGAGATTCGATCCGCATTCGGGGCTATGAGAACAACGCCGTTCACGGACTTCTACAGGCAGACGTCTACGCAGCCGCTCAGATGAACTCGGCCAGAGTCGTCGAGGAGCGGACCTCGGAGGCCGTGCAACAGAGCATTGAAGCGCGCATGCAGCGTAAGGCGCTTCTGGTCGAAGGCCGTGAGGTCCACATCATCCTGACGGAGAACACCCTGCGTACCTGCGTCGGAGGTGCCGAGGTGATGCGTGCACAGTACGCGGAGATCGTCCGTCTCTGCGGTCTGGACAACGTAGACGTCCAGATCATCCCCGAAAAGTTGCCGATCTACCGAGCCGGTTGGAACTTCACGGTTCTGGAGTTCGAGGAACTGGATGCCGTTGTGCAGTCCGACGGCTACCGATCCACCACCATGTTCTCCAAACCGGCCGACGTCGGGCTGCTCACCAGGCAGTTCGACGCGATGGCAAAAGCGGCTCCCGGACCGTCCGAGACACCGCACCTACTCAAGGACCTCGAAGAGGAACTCTGGAAATGACACATTCGGGTATAACCAGTCGCTCCACCGACCTGGCTCCGGAGGGCGCATGGTTCAAGTCGTCGTACAGCAGTCAGGACGGCGGTAACTGCGTCGAGATCGCGGCCCTGCCTCAGGGCGTCGGTGTGCGCGACTCGAAGGACACGAGAGGGCCGGCTCTCCTCGTCTCGGGCTCCGCGTTCACCGCTTTCATCCGAAACATCCCCGTCTGACAAACTCTGTACAAGTGAACGGTGCCCTCCTCTGGGTCGTAGAGGAGGGCACCGCGCTTCGGGGGAGCCACGCTCAAGATCTGTGGATCGAACTCGGGGAGTACGCGAAGGGTGTACTTTCCCGGGTGATCGGCCGATGGTCATCGAGCAGACCGGTGTTCGCAGCGCCGGTCTGGGAGGCGCGCTGGTGCTCAGCGTAGTGAACGATGACGGCACTCCCGCAACCCATCGAGAACTCAAGGCGTTTGAGCGTCGGGTACGACTGAAGACCGCTTGCAGGCGCTCGCCGCACGCTGTGGACTGCCCGTGGGAAGACTCTGTACGTGATCGCCTGCGCCGCCCGCCCGGCGTCTCACCGTCCCCACCGGCCACCCCCTCCGGCACTCCTGCAAGCTTCCCTCGGATGACCTCGAACACCCTCAACGAGTGGGCCGCCGGTATCAGTGACACGCTTGCGCTCGGCCTGGTCACCGAAGGCATCGGCAAGGGGCTGCCCATCGTCGCCCTCCCGCACTGGAACGAGGCCCAGAACCGGCACCCGGCGGCCCGGCGCAGCGTCGCCGAACTGCGCGAAGCAGGAGTGACCGCACCCTGCGGTCGTTGCAGACGTCCATCGAGGACTACTGGCGCCGGGACGATCAGCACGGCGGAGAGGCTCTGAGGCCGGCGGTCATCGGACAACTCCGCTACGTCACAAGCGTGTTGGCCGACAGCGCGGACCCCGGCTTCCGGCGCAGTCTGCAGGGCATCGCTGCTGAACTCGCGCGGCTGGCCGGCTGGACGTTCTTCGACGCCCGTCAATACAGCACCGCGCGAACGTACTTCACGCAGTCCTTGCGGCTGGCCCGCGCCATCGACGACAGTGCCTTCGCCGCCAACGTCCTCGCCTGCCTGAGCTTGCAGGCCACCTACCAGGACCGGGCGGAGGAGGCCGTCACCCTGGCGCGGACCGCGCAGGACGTCGCGCGCCACGACGGTGGTACGCCCCGGCTGATGGCGATGCTCTCCATGCGCGAGGCGTTCGGCCACGCCAGCGCGCACGACCGCTCCGCGACCTATGCCGCCATCGGCGAAGCGCAGCGGCACTTCGAGCAGGTGGGCCCGGCGGACGACCCGCCATGGGTGCGCTACTTCGACCGGACCAAGCTCACCGTGGACATCGGTATCGCGCTCGGTCAGCTCGGGGATGCGGGAGCGGCCGAGCCCCTGATCGCCGAGGCGTTGCACAGCGAACCGGAGACGAACCTGCGGGGCCGGGCCTTCCACTCCTTCTGGCTGGCCAGGACGCAGCTCCAACGCGGCAACGTCGAAGCGGCCTGCAAGACGGCCGACGACGCCCTGAACCTGTCGATGACCGTGGACTCGCCCCGTGTTGCGGCGCACTTGCAGGAGTTCCGCCGCCTGCTCACGCCGTTTCGCTCGTCCCGGCCGGTGACGGAACTGGACGCGCGGCTGGCCGAAGCGGCGGGCTGAACCACGGGCTCAACCGCCTACAGGCCGGCCTCGTCCAGTAGCAGGTACAAAACGCCGACGAGGGTACCGCTGCTGACGATCTCTCGGCGGTCGATCATGCTCCGCAGGTCGGACAACGGGACCCACTCGATGCGATCGGACTCGTTCAGCTCGGTCGGCGGCCCGGCGTACCCGGCCGCGTCCGCGCGGAAGACGAAGTGCTCGGAGTCGGTGATGCCGTTGGCCGGCTGGGCATAGATCAGCGGCGTCATCTCGCCGGTACGCCAGCCGGTCTCCTCCAGCACCTCTCGGGCGGCTGCTTCGGCCGGAATCTCTCCGGGCTCGATCAGCCCCATGGGCAGCTCCCACGCCCAGGAGTCGGTGATGAAGCGGTGCCTCCACATCATCAGTACCTGCTTCTCGCTGTTCACCACGGCCGCTACCGCCAGATGCCGCAGCTTGAGCACATGATGCTCCCACCGGTGCCCGTCTGGCTGCTCGACGTCCACCAGCCACACGTTCACCCAGGGGTTCTCGTAGATCGGACGTTCCCCGTGGACCTTCCATTGCATCGCCGCGGCCCCTCTCGCTGGAGCTCAGCATCCCAGACGTGGGGGCGGGGAGTGGGTCACTGAACGCATTTAGCGTCAATGTGACGATATTCGGGCGGTGGTCATCGGTGGAGCGCCGCGCAGCTAGGGCGTGACGGGTCAGGTCGTCGTCCGCCAGAAGTCGCGCATCAGGGGGGTCGGTGTCGGGCCGGTCATGGCGACCTGGGTCAGCAGGATCGCCACCGTGCCGGTGTGCGGGACCAGATGGGCGCTGGTGCCCGTGCCGCCCACCCAGCCGTAGCGGCCGGGCACGTTCCAGGGGTCGGCCGGGGTGACGTCGACCTGGCCGCCGTACCCCCAGCCCTGGCCCTCCAGGAACAGGGTGCTCTCCTCCCGCTGGGCCGCGGTGAGGTGGTTGGTGGTCATCCGGCTGACCGAGGTCGGCGACAGGACCCGGCGGCCGCCCGTCTCGCCGCCGCCGAGCAGCATCCGGGCGAAGGCCAGCCAGTCGTCGGCCGTGGACACCAGACCGCCGCCGCCCGAGGGGAACGCGGGCAGGGTGTTCCACCGGCCGTCCGGGGTGTCGGCGAGTTCCAGGGCGCCGTCCGGGCCGGGACGGTAGGACCAGGTGAACCGGTCGCGCTTCGCCTTCGGCACCTCGAAACCCGTGTCCGCCATGCCCAGCGGCTCGAAGATCCGCTCCGCCAGGAACTCCGGGAACGTACGCCCCGAGGCGCGGGCTACCAGCACGCCCTGGAGGTCCGAGCACGTCTGGTACAGCCACGTCTCGCCCGGCGGGCGCAGCATCGGCACCCGGGCCAGGGCGGCCAGCCAGGTGTCCGGGTCCGGGGTGGCCTCCGGCTCCCGGCCGTCCTTCTGCACCTCGAACAGGGCCTGTACGGCGGGGAGCGAGAAGTCCGCAGGGAAGCCCCAGCCCGCCCGGGAGCTGAGCAGGTCCTCGACGGTGACCGGCCGGGGCGCCGGGACCACGTCGTCCACCGGGCCCGCCGGATCGCGCACGACGACCGGCTCCGCCAGTTCGGGCAGCCACCGCGCCACCGGGTCGGCCGGCCCGAGCAGCCCGTCGTCCACCAGGGCCAGCACCGCCGCCGCGGTGATCGGCTTGGTGATCGAGGCGATCCGGAACAGACAGTCCCGGGCCATCGGCGCGCTGCCCGCCGTGTCCATGGCGCCGGCGGTTACCACCTCGACGTGGTCGCCGCGGGCCACCAGGCCCACGGCGCCGGGCACCGTGCCGTCGTCGACGTACCGCCGCAGGGTCGTGCGGAGCGAACTGGTCATGGCGGGCCTTCCGGGTCGGGGACGTCCTCACCGTGATGACCGTCCCGGCGGCCGCGACTCATCGCGACGTCGGGGCGTCCGGGGGATCCACCGTCGCCCGGTGCGCCTCGGCGAGGTGCTCCTCGGCCTTCAGCCAGGGCAGGAACTGCGCCCCCTTGTGCCAGCCGCACGTGTCGCAGCTGATCGTGCGCTGCGCTCCCGTCCGCTCCACCCGGACCACGTGCTCCCGCCCCTGTCCGTCCCGGCGGCTCACCTTGCTCGAGTCGATCTGCGGCATGACGCCTCCCGCGTCCGGGGCCGGTCGGCCCCGGTCCCTCGACAGAATCCGTTGTGACACTCTTGCCTCGAACTCCCAGGAGTGTGCAGCAAGAACAACATCAACAGGGGTTCCGGCACGGTGAGTTCACCAAGCCGTGCCCCGGCTCAGGCCACCGTGCGCGGCAGCCGCAGGCTGAGCAGACCGGTCAGGACGATCCCGGCCAGCTGCACCAGCAGCGTGATCACCAGCGCGTCCCCCATCCCGTGCGAGGAGGACAGCGACAGGAACAGGGTGCCCAGCGTGGCCACGCCCAGCGCGAGCGCCGACTGCTGTGTGGTGACCATCACGCCGCTGCCGACCCCGGCGCGGGCGGCCGGCACCTCGGACAGCACCAGCCGCAGCACCACCGGCAGCTGGAGCGCCTGCCCGGCACCGGCGACCGCGACGCCCGGCAGCAGTTCGGTGAAGCCCAGGTGCGGCCAGTCCCGCCAGGCGGCCAGCGCGATCAGCGCCACGCCCACGCCCTGGAGCACCGAGCCCGCGGTCACCACACGGGTGCCGTACCGGCCGACGAGCCGCGGCCCGGCCAGGGAGACCAGGAAGAACGCGACCGCCATCGGTGCCAGCGCCAGACCGGCCTGGACGGGGCCGAGGTGCGCGCCCTGCTGGAGGGCCACCGCGATCACGAACATGAACCCGCTGAAGCCGATGGAGAACGGCACGATCAGCACCAGGCCCCGGCGCAGCGAGGCCAGCTCCAGCAGGCTCGGCGGCACCAGCGGCGTACGGCCCGCGCGGTCCTCGCGGCGCTCCACCGCGTAGAACCCCCAGGCCGCGAAGGGGAACGCGGCCAGCGACAGCCACGTCCACAGCGGCCAGCCCGCCGCCCGGCCCTCGGTGAGCGGGGCGAGCAGGGTCAGCAGCGAGACCGCGAGCAGGACCGTGCCGGCGCCGTCGACCGGCTCGGGGTGGTGGGAGCGGGTCTCGGGGACGGTCCGCACGGCCAGCACCAGGCCGATGACCACGACCGGTACGTTGACGAGGAAGACCGAGCGCCATCCGGTGCCCGCGATGTCGGCTGCGACCAGGACGCCGCCGAGGATCTGGCCCGCCACCATCGACAGGCCGGCGGTCGCGCCGTACAGGCTCATGGCGCGGGCGCGGCGGGCGCCCTTGGTGGACGCCTGGATGGTGGCGAGGACCTGCGGCAGCATCGCGGCGGCCGCGGCGCCCTGGGCGACGCGGGCCCCGACCAGGCTCCAGGCGTCGGGCGCGAGCCCGCAGGCCAGCGAGGTCAGGCCGAAGGCGGCCATGCCGCCGATGAACAGCCGGCGGCGGCCGAAGAGGTCGCCGAGGCGCCCGCCGAGGACGAGCAGCACCGCGTACGCCAGCCCGTAGCCGGCGACGACCAGTTCGAGGACGGCCTCGCTCGCGTCGAGGTCCCTGCCCATCGTGGGGAGGGCGACGTTGACGATGAAGAAGTCGACCAGGGGGAGGGCCGCGGCCAGCAGTACGGTGAAGAGCCCGGGGCCGCTGAGCGCCGGTGGCGCGGCGGCCGGGGACCGGACGGTCGGGGTGGTGACGGTTTCGGTCATGATCCCGAGCCTGCGGTAGCGCCAAGGCTGGTACCAGAGTGTCCTTATCCTGGTACCAGGACTACCTGGCAACAGGATCAACCGGACGGCAGTCTGGAGGAATGACGAGCATGGCACAGGGGACGGCCGCCCCGGCGGCCCGGGGTTCGGAGATCCGGCGGCACGAGCTGGCCGCCTTCCTGCGCAGCCGCCGCGAGCGGATCACCCCCGAGGAGGTCGGCCTGCCGCGCGGCCCGCGCCGGCGCACCCCCGGCCTGCGCCGCGAGGAGGTCGCGCACCTCTCCGCGGTCGGCGTGACCTGGTACACGTGGCTGGAGCAGGCCCGGGACATCCAGGTCTCCGTGCAGGTCCTCGACGCGCTGGCCCGCACGCTGATGCTGGACGGCAGCGAGCGCGCCCACCTCTTCCAGCTCGCCGGGACGGCCGACCCGACGCCCGCCGCGAGCTGCCCGAGCGTCACCCCGGCGCTGGCGGAGATGCTGCGCCGCCTGGAACCGCTGCCGGCCTGCGTGCAGAACAGCAAGTACGACATCCTCGCCTACAACCGCACCTACGGCCGGCTCATGGGGAACCTGGACGAGGTGCCGCCCGAGGACCGCAACTGCATCCTCCTCGTGTACACCCACCCCGACTGGCGCCGGGCGATCGTCCACCACGACGAGACGATGCGGCTGATGGCCGCCAAGCTGCGCGCCTCGATGGCCGGCAACCTCGGCGACCCCGCCTGGAAGATGCTGGTGAAGCGGCTGACGGCGCAGTCGCCCGAGTTCCGCGCGAACTGGGAGCGCTACGAGGTCGTGGGCATGCGCACCAAGACCAAGCAGTTCCTCAACCCGCTGGTCGGCCTGGTCACGCTGGACCACACCGACCTGTGGCTCAACCCGGAGTCCGGGGCGCGGATGGTGACGTACGTCCCGAAGGACGACGAGACCCGGAAGCGGATCGAGGAACTGTACGCGGCCGTCCTCGCCGAGGAGGTTCAGGCGGTGGCGCCCGCCGCCTCCCTCACCTCGGGGGACTCCAGCCGCTGAGCGGTGAGTTCGGCGGTGCGGCGGGCCCAGCGCCCGCTGGTGAGCACCCCGAGCACCAGCACGGCGAGGCCGCACGCGGTCAGGATCCACCAGCCCGGCCGGGCCGCCGACACGAAGGCGTCCCGGTACGGCGAGGAGCCGATGCCGGAAGCGAGGACCGCCCCGATCACCGCGACGCCCAGCGTCTGCCCGAGCTGCCGGCTGGTGGAGGCGACGGCGGCGGCCACCCCGGCCTGGGTGCGGGGCATGCCGGAGACGGCGGTGTTGGTGATGGGCGCGTTCACGAAGCCGAAGCCGATGCCGAACACGGCGTACGCGGCGAACAGCGTGGTGTTCGAGGTCTCCGCCTCGAACAGGGCGAACAGCAGCCCGCTCGCGGTCATGGCGAGGCCCGCGATCAGCAGCGGCACCCGCGGTCCCCGGGTGCCGACCAGCCGTCCGGACAGCGGCGCGCACAGGAAGCAGGGCACGGCCATCGGCAGCATCCACAGGCCGGCGTGCAGGGCGTCGAGGCCGCGGACGTTCTGGAGGTAGAGCGTCGACAGGAACAGGAAGCCGCCGAGCGCGGCGAACGCGCTGATCGCGATGACGGTGGCGCCGCTGAACGGTGCCGACCGGAAGAAGCGCAGGTCGATGAGGGGTTCGGGGCGCCGGGGCTCGTAGCGCAGCAGACCCAGCAGGGCGAGGAGGGCGACGACCGCGAAGGGCACGACCGTGCTGGGTCCGGAGTCCGGGGCCTCGATGATCGCATACGTCAGCGAGCCGAACAGCGCGATCACCAGGACCTGGCCGACCGGGTCGGGGCGGCGGGCCCTGGGGGCGCGGGACTCGGGGACGCAGCGCAGGGTGAGCAGCAGCGCGGCCAGGCCCACCGGCAGGTTGACCCAGAAGATCGAGCGCCAGCCGACCGACTCCACCAGCAGCCCGCCGACCAGCGGGCCCGCGGCCATCGATATGCCGACGACCGCGCCCCACGCGCCGATGGCACGGGCGCGCTCGCGGGGGTCGGTGAAGGTGTTGGTGATGATCGACATGGCGACCGGGTTGAGCATCGAGCCACCGACCGCCTGGATCATGCGGAACACGACCAGGGACTCCAGGTTCGGCGCGAGGGAGCACAGCAGCGAGCCGAGGGTGAAGACCACCAGACCGGCCATGAAGACCCGCTTGCGGCCGATGCGGTCGGCGGTGGAGCCCGAGAGCATCAGCAGCGAGGCCAGCACCAGCGTGTAGGCGTCGATCGTCCACTGGAGGCCCGAGGTGGTCGCGTGCAGTTCCCGCTGCATCGACGGCAGGGCGACGTTGAGGACGGTGTTGTCGAGACTGACGATCAGCAGACTCATGCAGCAGATCGCGAGGACGAGCAGACGTCGGCGGTGGCTGAGCTCGGGCATGGGCCCCATCGTACGCGCAATTCAATAGTGCGGCTAACTAATGACTCCTGCACGGTCGTGGTCGTGGGGTTGTCCACAGGGCCGGACGGGCACGGGCACGCGTGCGCGACAATGGGGGAATGTCCAAGCCCGCCACGCCCCTCCGGGTCGGCCCGCACACGGTCCGGCCGCCCGTCGTCCTCGCCCCCATGGCCGGGATCACCAACGCGCCCTTCCGCACGCTGTGCAGGGAGTTCAGCGGCGGCAAGGGCCTGTTCGTGAGCGAGATGATCACGACCCGGGCGCTGGTCGAGCGCAACGAGAAGACCATGCAGCTGATCCACTTCGACGCGTCCGAGAAACCGCGCTCGATCCAGCTGTACGGCGTCGACCCGGCGACCGTAGGCAAGGCCGTCCGCATGATCGCCGAGGAGGGCCTCGCCGACCACATCGACCTCAACTTCGGCTGCCCGGTCCCCAAGGTGACGCGCAAGGGCGGCGGTTCGGCCCTGCCCTACAAGCGCAACCTGCTGCGCGCGATCCTGCGCGAGGCCGTCGCGGGCGCCGGGGACCTGCCGGTCACCATGAAGATGCGCAAGGGCATCGACGACGACCACATCACCTATCTCGACGCCGGGCGCATCGCCGTCGAGGAGGGCGTGAGCGCCATCGCGCTGCACGGCCGCACGGCCGCCCAGCACTACGGCGGCACGGCGGACTGGGAGGCCATCGCCCGGCTCAAGGAGCACGTGCCGGAGATCCCCGTGCTCGGCAACGGCGACATCTGGTCGGCCGAGGACGCGCTGCGGATGGTGCGGGAGACGGGCTGCGACGGGGTGGTCGTGGGCCGCGGCTGCCTGGGCCGGCCGTGGCTGTTCGCGGACCTCGTGGCCGCGTTCGAGGGGCGGGAGCAGGACATCGCGCGGCCCGCGCTCAAGGAGGTCGCCGAGGTCATGGTCCGGCACGCGACGCTGCTCGGGGAGTGGATCGGCGACGAGACGCGCGGCGTGATCGACTTCCGCAAACACGTCGCCTGGTACCTGAAGGGCTTCTCGGTCGGCTCCGAGATGCGCAAGCGGCTCGCGGTCACCTCGTCGCTCGCCGAGCTGCGGGCCGGTCTCGACGAACTGGACCTCGACCAGCCGTGGCCGACCGGCGCGGACGGGCCCCGCGGGCGCACGTCCGGCAACAACCGGGTGGTCCTGCCGGACGGCTGGCTGAAGGACCCCTACGACTGCGCGGGAGTGGGCGAGGATGCCGAACTGGACACCTCCGGCGGCTAGTGCCCCGACAGGCGACGTTCGCCCCGTCGCGACGCCCGGCACGCACTCTCGCCGCACCGGGCACACACCCAAGTACACCCAGTACGAGGGCCTGCGCCCGGCACACCGAGAGCACGCACCGGACGCCGCTCCTCGACGGGCAAACGTCGCCTGCCGGGGCACTAGGGTCCGTCTTCAAACGGATCTTGCCCAGAGCAGGAACGAGGCGAGGGTGACCGCAGCTTCGTAGGAAGTGGCGGTCTTCTCGTATCTGGTGG